>DASXPW010000276.1:0-9285 GCA_036493385.1 Pyrinomonadaceae bacterium | reverse complement strand
AGGCACGACCGGCGATTACGTTTTTATTTTCGTGTTGATCGGTCTGCTGGTACTGCTCCTTATCGCCTCGATCATCACCAGCGCGGTTATTTTATATTGGATATTTACGAGCAAGCCCTTGTTGTAGACAGGGCTTGTTTTCGGAATAACTTATAACTGATAGCTGATAAGTGATAACTGAAGACCTCTTTCCGCTATCAGTTATCACTTATCAGTTCTCAGTTATTTCGGAAGGTTATGCTTGCGCTTCGGCGGCTTGAGCGGGAAACATCTTTTCGAGAGCTGTTTGCAGGACGCTGATGCCGAATTCGCCGGCGGCGCGTGACTTTAGTTTTCCTTCGGCGTCGAATAAATAATAGACCGGCACCCAGCCCTGTTCGTTCAAAAAAGCGTCCTTGAGCTTGTGCTCGTTGTCGATAGCGCAGACATCGTCGATACAGTGCTCGGTGATGGTCGCCTTTACCTTTTCGATGTCGGTGTCGGCCTCATATCGCGGCATATGTATGGCGACCGACCGAAGCCCTGACGCGTGATATCGATTTTTCAGCTCCTGCAGCTTTGGCATATTCGCCTTGCAGATGCCGCAGCTTGTCGCCCAAAAATAGACGAGCGTCGGCTGGCCATGCACGTAATCATCAGCCGTTTCCTGCAATTCATTTAACCACCCGGTCGCGCCGTCAAACGACGGTCGAGCGTCCCCAATTCTCATTGGCATAAACCTTTACCTCACGAAATTTTGAACGCGGATCTGGCAGATCGAGCGGATGCCACGGATAAGAAAAAGACAGCTATTAAATCCGCAATATCTGCCAGATCCGTTCGATCCGCGTTCAAAAAATGCTAAACCTTTAGGTTCGCCTGACCCGGTTTCCAATCGGCCGCACAGAGGCCGCCGGTCTGCAGACCCTGCAGCACGCGAAGCGTTTCGTCGACCGAACGGCCGATGTTCAGATCGTGAACAACGGCGTATTGCAAAATGCCCTCGGGGTTGATAATAAACAGCCCGCGGAGCGCGATATTGGCGTCCTCGACCAGGATGTTATATTTCGCCGACAGGCGTCCGCCTACGTCCGACGCGAGCGGATATTTGAGGCCCTCAATGCCGTTCTGGTCACGCGGTGTTTTGATCCAGGCGCGGTGCGAATGGACCGAGTCGGTCGAGATGCCGATGATCTCGGCGCCGACGCCGGTGAGCTCTTCGAGACGGTCAGAAAATGCCGTCAATTCCGTCGGGCAGACAAACGTAAAATCCAATGGGTAAAAGATCTGGATCAGCCATTTGCCCTTATAGTCCGAGAGCTTTACGTTCTCGGCCAGTGTCTGAAGGTTCTTGGTCGACGGCAGATCAAAATCCGGTGCCGGTTTTCCGACCTTCGCGATCTGAGTCGCAGTCGTGGTGTCAGTTGCTGTTCCTGTAGCTGTTGCCATATTTTAAGTATTTATCTCCTTATTTTGATTTTGTTTGCCACAGAGGACACAGAGAAGAAAAGAATATACGCCGCAGATGACGCGGATAAATCGGATAAGAAAAAACCACTTTGATTTGACCTGCGCTCATCAGCGTTTATCCGCGGCTAAAAACTTCTTTGTGTCCTCGGCGGCCCAAATATTCATTTACACTCCGGGCATTTGCCTCGGAGCGTGAATTCCAATGATTCGGGCTTAAATTTCGAATATCTCGCCGCCCGTTTTACTATCTCCGCCGGAATATCCATCTCGATATCGACCAGCTTGCCGCAGCTCGTGCAGATGGCGTGGTCGTGCCGCGATGTCATCCGGTCAAAGCGGCTCGCGCCGTTGCCAAACTGTATCTCGGCGATATGGCCAGCCTCTTTCAGATATCTCAGTGAGTTGTACACGGTCGCAAAGCTTATGCTGGGCAAGATCGTCTTCGCGCGTGCAAAGACATCGTTCGCCGTCAGATGCTCCTTTGCCTCACGGATCACCGTCAGCACAACCTCGCGCTGCCGCGTCAACCCCATTTCCCTTATTTCCTGCATTGCTCTCCCGTGTTACAACCGCCGACTGTAGCGAGTGGCTTAACTGTTAGAGTTAGAATAATTCTAAGTACAAGGTTTGTCAAGCGGAGCTGGTAATGGGAGTGAACTTCATTGGACGGATGCACTCGCGGTGTCGTGGCAACCCTGTGGCAAACCGCCGACACGTACATTTGCGGTGATCGTTGAACGGCCGGCGGGAGCCCGGACCTTCACGACCCGCGAGCCTTGTCCCTCGACTATGTTGCCGGCGTTGACTCGCCATTCAAACGTCAGCTTTCGCAGTTTTGGGTCCGATATAAGAACGACGAACGGCATTATACCGCCCGCCGGCGTTATGCCACTCGGACCGGTGACCTCAAGTGTTGGACAGTTTGCGGGCGCAGGGGCGGCCGGCACGACACTTTCGGGCAGCTCGCATCCCTCACATTCAGCCGGCGGTGTCGCGCCGGGCGGCACGAGCCAAAATTGGATGATTGAGTTTTTCGAGCCGCTTGCGACAAATGTCATGCGCGAGACGTCGATGCCACGCTCCGGAATTGCCTTTGAGAGTCGGTCAGCGACTGCCATTCGAACGCGGACATCAGCCGGCGCAAAGATGTAGAGCTGTGCGTTCGGGTTGTTACTGAGCGTCGTCGCGATTCCTTCTATTCGAACCTTGTCTATCTGATCAGGCGGCTGCGAGAATTGATCAAGTTTTTCAGCTTGCGGTGCGGGACACCAAGATCCAAATTCAGAGACTGTATTTGGACATCCCAGTGGTAAACCCTTTATGTCGAGAGTGACGGTTTGTGCCCTCTCAACATTTGCGATTCCAATTCGGGTCGTTCCCTGACCGGTCACGATCGTACCGCTTTCGTTTCGCCAAATGAACTCCAGATTGTAGTTTTGCTTCGTGGCTCCAATGTTTGCGGTGTAAAAAGCGATTTCGCCCTTTTTTATAATTCCTGAGGGACCCGTCACCAATATCGTGGGACATTCCGATTTCGGCTTCTCTTGCGCAACGACGCACGCGCAGACCGAAAGCAGGAATGTGAGAATCCAGACTGTCCGATTCATGCCAATACAATACACCGCTTGACGCTCACCAGACAATCCCAAACGGGCGGTAACCTTCGGCATTTCTCCGTGTTCTTTGTGCCTCCTTCGTGCCCTTTGTGTTTAAAAATGCTTTGTAAGAGTTTCACACAAAGGTCACGGAGCAAAGACACGGAGCACACAAAGATCGGTGTCGTTACGTACATGCGAGCTACTGATACCTTCCGACCTTGAGCAAATAAAAAAGAGGTCGCTGCTTCGGGCGACCTCTTAGTATTGCGTCATAAGTGCTTCAGGAGGATCAGATGACGCGTGGGACTTGTATAAAAACCCCTTGTTTATGGCTTTGTTACCGTCGTCGTACTGACATTTTTGACCGGCAGCGCTTTCACAGCAGCGCGCGGCTCGACTAGTCTATAGGTCGACGGAGCGTTCGAGCTGACGACCTTAAATCCCGGCGGCGGCTGGAAAAGTGACGGATCGGGTTCGCTGCGGTTGACGTCGGTCAGCCGATAGGTCTGCTCGCCAAAACGCGGATCCGAATGTTTCGAGTAAACGATCATCTTCAGCTCTTTCGAGTACCAACGTTCATATACGATCAAAATGGGTTGTTCGTTCCCTATTGCGCCGACCGGAATAGTTGTGGTCGTCCGCGTCCCATCGGCGTCGACGCCCTCGAAATTCTGCGTGCCGAGCTGCTCGGTGTGCGTGTCCCATTTTTGCGAGTCGAGCATAGCGGGCATCGCCGGCATTCCGGGCATGGCTGGTACGGCCAGCGTTGCCAGCTTCGCGTCGGCGACCGCGACCGCCTTAAGCTCAGCGGCCCTGGCCCTCAGCTCCGCAACAGCAGGCATCGTCTCGCCCGACGGTGTAATGTCGATGCCGCCGGCCTGAGCGGTTGCTGCTTTCGCCGCCACAACCGCCCTTTCCACCGCTGCCTTGTCCATATCGGCATTACCGTTCTGAATGATCGTGAATGCCTTGCCTTCGCCGTTGAAGAGGGCCGGTGTTGCGACCCTAAATCTGCTCATTCTCGCCGTGTTCGAATTCGAGTTCAGATCAAACGAGTAACGGAAACCGCCGACCGGGTCGGTTATCGACACGCCCGAGTCGCCTATGATATACGAGCCAAATGCGGCTCCCGGCGTCCCGCTGCCTTCGCGGCGAAACTTACCGTCCGTGCTGCGGTAAAGCTTTTCGTTCCACTGGCGAACGATGCGATTGCCGTCAGCCAGCGTTTGGACGCTTTCGCTAACGGCCTCGGCCGAAAAAGGTGAGCCCTTTACGATCGAGCTGCCCGACTCAGTAATGATCCGCGTCGAGATCGACGGCGTTACGACCACTCTCGGGGCGATCTCCGTCTGTGCAACGACGGCCATCCCCGCAAACGTCAACAATAATGCTGCGCTAAATATCTTCATTCTTCTCGCTCCTAAAAAAAATAATTGTGTGCAAGTTATTCGACTACCCTGATCGCCCGCGGCACCCCATCAGGACCAACCACAATGTCTGCTTTGATAAGTTGTTTGTCGCCGTCGAGCGGAACATTGACGCCCAGCGCGACCAGAGATGCACGCGGCAGATCGACGCGGACCACGCGGCCGCCCGCGATCGATTCGTTCGAGCTCATGTCGGCCAGAGCATAAAACTCGATCGGCTGCTGTTGCTCTGGTTCGCTAACCTCAGAGCTTTTCGCCGGATGATAAACAGTCTTTACGGCCGCCGATTGCCGCTCGACGCTGGGTCTAACAGCGGCCTGTTCATAATTCGGATCAGGCCGGCTAGGCGCCGGATCGCCCTTAATGACTTCGGGTTGCTGCTGTTGATACGGCACCGTCGATGGCGAGTGAGCCACGGGCGGCGTCGCCTTTCGTGTCACATCAGACCGGTTAACGATCGCCGCGACCGTAAACAAAATGGTCAAAACCGATAGAACCGATGCAAAAACCAACACTCGAGGCCGTGTAAACAAGGCTCCTCCCGTGTTAAGAGATCGTGCCTCTGCCGCGGCTGTCACGATGCGTCTCTTAACAGACCGAAACAGGTCATCGCACACGGCTATCTGCTCGATCTCGTCATGCCTGAGTGCCGTGCTTTTCAGCAGCGACGCCGTCAGTCGATCAAGCTCAGTCGTGTTTGCTATGTGACGTTTCATGTCCATTTCGAAAGACGCGTAGCGCGCTCGCGGCGTTACACGAATCTTTTCACGATCCTTCTCAAATTATTCTTGGCCCGCCAGGCCCGCAGCTTGGTTTTCGGCACCGACCAATGCAGTGCCTCAGCCGACTCGGCGATGCTTAATCCTTCTACATGAAGCATTTGCAGCAACGCGCGGTCGTCCGCCGCGATCGTCCCCAGAAGCTTGTCCGCCAGGTCGCGGTCGATGTGGGCCTGCTCGGCCGACTCGCCCGACGCCGCAAATGCCAAAAGGTCGGTCCGCTCGCTGTCGGTCAGGTCGCAGGTCAGGTCCTCGGGCCGCCGTTTGCTGTTTCTCAGAACGTCTATGCAAGCGTTGCGCGTTATCTTGCCGAGCCAGCCGGCCAGCGACAGCTCGTGAACGCCCCGAAAATTGGGCAGCTCGAAATAAACTTTTGTAAATGTGATCTGGATTATCTCTTCGACCTGTTCGGGACGGCGAAAATATCGGGCGGCTATCGCGGCAACAAGGCGTTTATGGCGGTCAAATATTTCCTCAAACGCCGTTTCGTCGCCCGCTACAACAAGCTCGGCGAGCTGACGGTCGGACCTGGCGACGGCCTCGGCAAAATCGTCCTCACCGCGAGCAGCGGCGGACATCAAGCCTTGGTCCTGCCAGGTTCGGGAAATACTCATTCGAAATTTGAAGCTAACCTAAGGACGTCGTCTATCAAGACGATAGGCACAGGCCCCTCGGTTACAGGTTTCTCAAAACTGCAGATGTTGTTACGTTTAGGGTTACGCGAATGTTCTTGATGGGTTTTGTAATTTTGAACGCGAATAGCGTCCGTTGGGGAAATTCTTGAACGCGGATGTAGCGGATCGCGCGGATATTACGGATTTATTTTATATCTGATCCGTTCAATCCGCCTGATCCGCGCGATCAGCGTTCAAAATCCGTAGACCTAAATGCGACTATTGTCCGTTATCGACGATCAGCTTTCGCTTGGCCTGAACGACGAGGCCGGCACGTTTCGACGTGACCTCGATATTTCGCTCGACGACGCCTTTGCGGTCGTTAAGAGGTTCTTTTGGCAGGTAAGTGACGACATAAGCGGCGTCGATCATCCGTGCGACGAGCGGCGCTTTTGCGGTCATTTCGTCAACAGTGTCCGGAAGAATGAATTCGCCGTTTGTCGCCTCGGACAGTTTTTCGAGCTGGTCCTGGCTGTTCATCAGATCGGCCTCGCGTGCACGAAGAGTCCTCAGGAGCTGGCGATCGAGATTGATCGTCGGTCCGACCTTTGGCCGCTGGGCCGCAACCTTGACGTCGTTCGGAAGCTGATTTATGACCTCGTCTGGAAGCGCGTTTGGCGGCGGCGTTTTTGAGATCGTCTTGGTCCGCGGCTCGATGTCGGCCACTTCCATTGCAGTGTAGCTAATGACATGAACGCTAATGTCCGTCGTCAAAAGTTTTTGCAGCGCATCGAATTTTGCCGACGACGAACTTCGGTTGTCCGTGCCGTCAGTGATCAGCACTAGGTGACGATTGTCAGCCAGATTTCGCTGCAAGAGGTCGCGGGAAAGATCGATGGCGCCGATGAAATCGGAGCGGCGTCCAAATTTTGTTTTGTTGATCGCGGCCAGCGCCTGCTCCTTATCGCTCGTCCACTCCTGCACCACATCGGCCTTGTCGGAATATTCGACGATCGCGATCTCATCGCCTTTTCTCAACGACGACACAACCGCCCGGGCGACCTTTCGCGTCTGATCGAGGCTCTTTACCTGCCGCAGCTCGCCGCCGGTGTCCATTACGATCACGACATTTGCCGGTATGCGGCGAACGCTGCTCGGTTGATGAAGGATGTTGTTCTCAGTGATGACGACGTCGTTCGCCGTCACATCCGGCACGAACGCGCCGTTTTCGTCAAAGGCCAGCATGTTGAGCTTGACCTCTTCGGTACGGATCCGCTCGACCTCGTCCCGTGGTGTCGGTGTCGGAGTCGGAGCCACCCGGCGGCTCTGCGCGGTGATCGAAGCTGCAGCAATGAGGCAAAATAAAGATATTCCGGCCGCCCACGCGATTCGCATAAAAGCTATGATGCGGCAAATTCCGGCAAATTTGCACAATTCAGTCTTTCTTTGTGTCTTCATTCTGTGTCTTTTGTGGTTTGAGTTTTTTTTACCACAGAAAGCACAGAAAACCACAGACTTCACAAAAGATCCGCAAGTAGTCTGGCTAGATCTCTGGGTTTTCGTCGACGAATTTCAAGAGATTCCCAACATAGTCTCTAAAGTTTGGACATTTTACGCCGTGCTTGTCGAGCAGTTCATTCGCGGCCGAGGTGTCGTATGTCTGCTCTAGAAAAAAATACGGCACGGCGTGGTTCGGGAGTCCGGTTATCGGCGGCGAAAACGGTTTTAGAAGAAACCATTTGACCAGTTTGGGTGGCGGGGCAAATTCGCTGCGGCGCCCGGTCATCTCGAAAGCGATCGAGTCAAACAGCTCGGCCGTCGTCAGCGGCTCGGGATCGGCGATCGCAAACGTCTTTCCCGCCGCTTTTTCATTGAGCGCCAGCTCCGCGATCGCATTGACCACAAAATCGACCGGCACGAGATTTAGCTTGACGGCCGCGTTGCCGACATTGATCGCCCGCAGCAGGTAAGGCGCCTTTCGGAGGTACAGGATCAGATAATAAATGCCGTCGTACTTTGCGGTCTCGCCCGTTTCCGAGTCGCCAACCACGACCGATGGTCTGAAGATGGTCACCGGCAGATCTTTCTTTAACTGCTCGACCTCCATCTCGGCAAGGTATTTCGTCTCTTCGTAAAAGTTACGAAAGCCCCTATCGTGCTCAAGCTCGCCTTCGCCGATCTGTCCCGTGCGATTTCCTGCGACATAGCAAGTCGAGATGTAGTTGTACCGCTTGAGATGCTGCACCGATCTAACAAACTCGTTGACGTTCTTTGTGCCCTCAAGATTTACCCGCACGGCCAGGTCGCGCTCGACCGCCAGATCATAGATCGCAGCGAGATGAAAAACGTCCGTCGTCTCGTACCTGATCGTGGCTGCATCGTCCGGCTCAATTCCCAGGTCAGGCTTTGTGATATCGCCCTCGATGACCGCAAAATTTTCCAGGGGAATTTTCTTGTCCTCGGCGATCAATCCGATCGACTCGATCGCGCTTTCGAGAAAGCGCGACTCAACCAGCAGGAAAAACTGAAACTCCTCCCGCGCTAGCCGCTCGACGAGCCTCTCCGCGATAAAACCCGGAAACCCCGTAATAAAAAATGTACGTGTAAAGCTCATCGACGCTGACACATTCTAACAATTCGCCGCCAGTGAGCTAAGAGACGGAGCAAAGTATCGCGTAGATCTGGTTTTTCTCTGTGGTCTTCGTGTCTTCCCTCTGTGCACTTTGTGAGAAACCTATTCTTTTATCACAGAGAACACAGAGTTTTCACAAAGTTCACAAAGAGTTGGATTTACCCCACGGCCCGCCGGATCACGGTAAGACCGATCCTTGTTTTTCCACCTGTGGAAAACCTATGCTAGGCTGTTGGTTTCGAGATCTCCATGGCGACAAAGACTAAAGAACCCGTGAGGGTCGACGACTCGGAGCTTGATGATCCCCTCTGGTCCGTCGTGTCTTTCGAACGAACTGAGGCGGCGAATTTGACCTATTCTGACGCCGTCGCAAAGATCGCCGAGCTAGAAAAACAACACGTCCCGGGCCTGTGCATCATCACCGACGACGCGGCCGCAAGAACTTCGTAAGATCAAGAAGAATGGAACCGACTGGCCGGGAGTTGCGTTTGATGCAAACCCTGTCACCGAGCTGAGCTTTCTCGGGCCACAAGTCTCGTAATTTTGGGCACGAGCACCTTTGGAACAACCATTACTGTTTGATCGCGCTTTGTGAAAGCTGCCTCGTCTTCGGCGACAGCTTCTTCTTCTGTCTGATCTTCGTAATGTTCAAGAACCTGGCGCACACGAGCTTCGTTCCAGCCCTTCGGGAAGTGATTTTTCCTTTTCATTTGCGTTTCTTCCTCATCCGGCGTCTGAATGCCGTAAGGGGTTTGCCCTTTAGATCGTAAGCCGTGATCAAGAAAA
>DASXPW010000275.1:0-3233 GCA_036493385.1 Pyrinomonadaceae bacterium | reverse complement strand
ATTGTTACCCACCAAATGACATGATCCGCTTTCCGATCTCGTCAATGCTGGGTGCATATTCGCCATCGGTCGATACCTCTATAGTTGGAACGTCGAATTTTGGAGGAATGTAAGCGGCGTAAGGCAAAACTTCGCCGGTTTGTCGGTAATGTACAACCATATTATCGCCGTGGTAGTACTCTCGTTCCGGATAGGCGAGGCCGCGTTCGAGATAACGCTGTGCAGCCACCGCATCATCGATCGAGCATAGAATCAGAAACGGTGAGGACAGTTCGATGATCCTCGCCATTCTCGGTTCCCAGACCTTGTGCTGAAACGCCGCTTCGATGACAACCGAAACATTACGCGCTAAGTGTTGATCTACGAGCTCGAAAAAAATTTCCGTGGCGCGGAGATTGGAGTCTGTCGGAAGCTCATCGTGTTTCACACCGAATGTGTTGACATAGCCCTCTTTGATCTCATCGCGACTAACGAGCGGCATCCACAGGGCTCTGGCCAGCTTTCGCGCGAGCGTGTTTTTGCCCGAGCCCGGACGTCCTGTGACGATGATGCATTTCGGTTTCCTGTTCATAATAAATGGCAAAAGCGGAGAGACGCCGCCGCCATCTTCAATTTGCAAACCGAATTCGGCTAGAGAGCCGCTTGCTCAAGGGTGTCAGCCGGTGCGTTTATTCGTGCCGAATCTGCTTCGTTTTATCAACGGATGTTTAGGCAGCATGCCAAATTACTCCTTCGACAGAGACGCTGGCGGTCGGCGTTTGCTCGATCAACTGCCAGTGACCTGAAGTGACGACCTCGTATTTCTTGATAACATATTCGCGGTGACATTTGCGCCAACTCGTGCACGGTGGAGGTTGGGATCAACACCGAACGGAACCGCCACCAAGCGATGAACTTCCTGGAGAGCCGAATTGTAGGTACGAAAGTTTTCGCCGACCGGCTCATCATGCAACTCATCTTCGATCCGGTAGACGAAAACTGCCATTTTGCAGAATGACTAAGTTGACTTGCCGGGTCTACTGTAAGGAACGCCCCGCTCGGAAGTCGACTATGCGGCGATATCGATGTATGAGGAATAGGAGGACGGTTCTGGGATCTTGTACCCTTCGTCGCGAAGCCCTTTAAGATGAAATTCGATCGCCTCTTGTATGTTGCGCTCTACTTCCTCTCTAGTGTCGCCTACTGAACCGCATCCCGGGATGTCAGGTGAAAAGGCCGAATAACCCGTGTCGGTTTTCTCGGTAACGATCAGATACTTCCTCATGGTTTTATACCCGCTTGTTTTAGAATATTGTTCAAAATGGCGACAGCGGATGTCCGCAATCGCCATTCTTTCTGCCGCCTCAAATCCTTTTAGAGCGACGCTTGATCGAAGGTTTGCGCTAAGGCCTGGAGCCATGCAGTATTTGCCTGATTCTTAGACTCAGCGATGCTTTTCTCGAGCATTGGTACCAGAGTCTTCAATTTGGCGAGCTCGTTCTTTGAGCCCTCGGCTTTCTGGATCGCCTGTCTTAGCTCGGATATCTGCGATACGGGCAAAGCGTTTGCTCGCTCCAACTGATCAACATAGGCCTTTGCCACTGCCATCTTCTTCGGCCAGACGATCTTTTGTTGGTTTTGAACATTCAGCTCAGAGACCTTTATCGCTTTCGCGGCATCGATCTCATTTTGAGTGAGATATTTCGACGGCGTCAGTTCGAAAACATCCAGACCGCGAGCGATCTCAGAAGCGTAGATGTTGCCGTTGTACCAATAAGCCGACCAGTCGCCGCCGAGCACGAGCGTGTTTGGATCGATCGGGCCGCGATCGAAGTAGGCGATCTCAAACGGGTGTGCCGGGTCGGTGAAGTCCATCACCGAGACGCCGCCCTGGTACCAGGCCTGGACGAGAATGTCGCGTCCGGGAACGGGAACGAGCGAGCCATTGTGTGCGACACAGTTTTCGGTATCGCCCTGTGCGGCGGGCATCTTGTAGTATCCGGCAAATTTCAGCTTGTTGTTCTCGAGGTTAAAGACCGAATCCGCGCCCCATACATTCGGGTCGGTCGCCCGGCAGCGTGCGCCGAGGCCGCCACCCCATTCGTCGGTGAAAACGACTTTCTTGCCGTCATTGGAAAATGAGGCCGAGTGCCAGTAAGAATAATTTGGGTCATTCACTGCATCGACGCGTTTCGGATTTGCCGGATCTTTGATGTCAAGGAGAATTCCGTTGCCCTCGCAGGCACCCGCCGCAAGCCCGATAGCCGAATAAACGGTTATGTCGTGGCACTGATCGGTCGGCGTCGGCTTATCAAGCGCACCGTGCGTGCCGCCATTGGTCAAGCCGGCGATCGCGCCTGAACGCGCGTCCATAAAGATACGCGGGCTGTTGACGATCTTGGCTTCCTGCGGCGCTTTGAGCGGCACTTTTATAATGTCGATCCGGAACAAAGCCGTGTTCGGATTCTTGTCTGGAGCGCCGCCTGAGCATCCGGTAAGCTCTCCCTCTGGCCGCACAAAAGATGTTCCCGATACATAAATGTAAACATTATTTTTGTCCTTTGGATCCACGACCAGCGTGTGAGTATGCGAGCCGCGACAGGTCTGAACGTCAGCCACCTGCTTCGGATGCGAGATGTCGCTAATGTCAAAAATTCGAACGCCGCGAAAGCGGTCCTTCTCCGCGACGGGCGCGGCCTGTGTTCCGGGAGCCGGCGCGGGCGGCGGCGCAAAGCCCTGCTCGCTGCA
The DNA here is from genome assembly GCA_036493385.1 of Pyrinomonadaceae bacterium. Taxonomy (GTDB): domain Bacteria; phylum Acidobacteriota; class Blastocatellia; order Pyrinomonadales; family Pyrinomonadaceae; genus OLB17. The sequence continues at coordinate 506 of DASXPW010000275.1, read as the reverse complement.
GTCAAGACGCCCGTTCGGCATTTCATCCGACATAAACAAGAGATTTTTATAGACGGACACATCGCCCTGTCCGCCCGGACAAATGATCGATGTCAACAACTTTGTATTAGCCGGATCGGCGATGTCCCAAATATTAATGCCGTAGAAATTACCTTGGAAAAGGTGATTTCCCTGAAAGGCCAGATCGGAGTTCGCAAATGCAAGGCCGGCGATCACTAGCTTCATAGGTGCCGGGATGGCAGCCGGGTTTCCGGTGATGATGCCCACCCCTTTGTTCACCTTGGGGTCGTTTGGATCGTTCGGAAGAAGAAAAGTTTCCGGTTTTTTTAGCGAGGTGATCAGTCTGAGTCCGGACGCAGTTTCAGCGGCGTCGAACATTCCCGATTTAAGTTTCGCACGCGGATCGATTACATCTGCACCGGTCATGCCTGCAGGCAATGGCGGAGCCGGCTGAGGTGCAAAAGGATTTTGCTGCCCCATGCCGGCGACCGCAAAACATAAAAGCG
>DASXPW010000274.1:0-4961 GCA_036493385.1 Pyrinomonadaceae bacterium | reverse complement strand
CCGACACTCCGAAACAATTTCTCGAATTAAAAGGTAAACCGGTTGTCGAGCACGCCCTCGAGCGTTTTGACGCGGCGCGCTCTGTTGATGCGATCGTACTCGTTCTTTCTGCGGATAGATTGCGGCAATTCGATGAGCGCTCGTTCGGTAAGATCGCAAATATTGTTGTCGGAGGCGAAACGCGTGCAGAGTCCGTGAAAAATGGTCTCGCGGCCGTCTCCGACGACATGGATATAGTTACAGTCCACGACGGCGCACGGCCATTGGTAACCGTTGAGGAGATCGAGCGGACAATAGAGGCGGCGCGCCGAACAGGCGCGGCTTGCCTTGTCGCGCCGGTCACAGATACCATCAAAGCTATCCAGGGCAACGAGATCGCGTCGACGCTTGATCGAAGCAAGCTCCGCCGAGCGGTAACGCCTCAGGCGTTTCGACTAGATGTGTTGAGGAAGGCTTTTGAGGGAGTCGATCTTAATGACTCAATAACCGACGAATGCTATCTCGTTGAGCGTCTCGGCCATCCGATCGAGATAGTCGAAGGAAGCGCGCACAACATAAAGATCACGCACACAGAAGACCTCGCTATTGCGGAGGCCCTGCTCGGTTTTGATAGCTGAAAACTCATTACTGATAACTCGAAACTGTCCTTTGTTTTTCTTATGCACCGCATCGGATTTGGAACCGATATTCACAGACTGACCGCCGGCCGCAAGCTGATCCTTGGAGGCGTCGAGATCGAATCCGACTTGGGTGCCGATGGGCATTCAGATGCGGATGTGTTGACGCATGCCATGACAGACGCGATTCTTGGCGCATTGGCTCTCGGCGACATCGGCACGCATTTTCCAAATTCGGACGAACGCTGGCAAAATGCCGAGAGTTTTGTTTTCTTAAGATATGTAGTCGGTTTGATGAAAGAACACGGTTACGCGGTTTCGAACGCTGATTCAACGATTCATCTCGAACGGCCCAAATTGCAGGCATATATCGAACGGATGCGCACAGGCATCGCGGATGCACTCGAAGTAGAAACGGCTGCGGTAGGTATCAAGGCAAAGACAGGTGAGGCCGTGGATGCGGTTGGCGAACGGCGAGCTGTTCGAGCTGATGCGATCGTACTTCTAGTGAGAATCGACTAAATGCGTCCACAACAGATCATTGCCAAAAAACGCGACGGCGGGGTTTTGTCTGCTGAGGATATCGACGCCTTCATTAACGGTGTCTGTGACAGCACATGGGCCGATTATCAGATCTCGGCGCTGATGATGGCGATGTTCATCAATGGTCTAGACGACGATGAACAAAACAAGCTGACCCACGCGATGCTTCATTCGGGTGAGGTATTGGATTTTTCCGAGATCGACGCGCCAAAGGCGGATAAACATTCGACCGGCGGCGTCGGTGACAAGACTTCATTGATCATTGCACCTCTCGTCGCTTCTTGCGGCCTTGCCGTGCCAATGATCTCAGGCCGCGGGCTTGGGCATACGGGCGGCACGCTAGACAAGCTGGAGTCGATACCCGGCTACAATGTCCATCTTTCGACCGATCAGTTTCGCTCGATCATCGAGAAATGCGGGTTTGCAATGACCGGCCAGACGGCGGACATCGCACCGGCCGATAAAAAGCTGTATGCGCTGCGCGACGCGACGGCGACGGTGCCTTATATACCATTGATAGTGGGTTCGATAATGTCGAAGAAGCTCGCCGAGGGACTGGATGCATTGGTGCTGGATGTTAAAACGGGCTCGGGCGCGTTTATGAAGACGCTGGATGATTCGCGGCGGCTCGCCGAGGCGTTGGTTAAAACAGGTCGCGAGTTTGGTGTGCGAACGCAGGCTGTTGTTTCGGACATGAGCCAGCCGCTCGGTAAATTTGCCGGAAACTCGGTCGAGGTTTACGAGTGCATAAAGATACTTCGCGGGGAATTCGATGACGCGATGGGTTCGACACGAGAACTTTCGGTCGAGCTTTCGGCGCGAATGCTGATTTTGAGCGGAGTTGCGGCCGACATCGTGGAAGGCCGCCGCATTGTGTCTGAGAAACTCGCTGACGGCTCGGCACTGGAAAAATTTCGGCAGAATGTTGAGCTGCAGGGCGGTGACCCGAAGGTCTGCGACGAGCCGCAGAGGCTTCTTGAAACTGGCCTAATGGAATGCGTCGTCGACTCGGTGGCAGACGGCATTATTACCGAGATCGACACTTTCAAGATCGGGAGTGTGTTAGTTGACCTCGGCGGTGGACGTGTAAAAGCCGAGGATAAGGTCGACCCATCCGTTGGATTCTGTACGCACGTTCGTGTGGGCACGGGGATCAGGCGTGGTGAGCCGCTCGGAATCGCGGCGTGCCGCAACGCCGATCAGGCTGACCGAGTTCGCGATCGGCTGCGATCGGCCTTTACCGTTTCAAGCGACGTGCCTGTGGTAAAGCCTAAGCTGGTGCAGGCGATCATCGGCGAATAGGAAACAACTGTGCTCCTGGATTGCCGAAATTTGCATCTAAAAGTAAGCTAATCTCGCATTTTCGGAAGAAGCATTATGTTCAGACGAGGCTTATTTCTAATTCTACTGGCGGTCTTTGCTGCAGGGCTATTTTCATCCTGCAAAAATAGGGTGGAGGCGAAGCGTGAAGGCTGCAAGATCAAGGTCGGTATCGTATTCGACATCGGCGGCAAGAACGACCGGTCGTTCAACGCCGCGGCGTGGGAAGGCGTCAAACGCGCGCAGGCCGACATGAATATCTGCCTCTATGATGTTGAACCCGGCAATCCGACGTCGATCGAACCGGCGATGCGGGCATTTGCCGAGAGGCATTTTGACCTTGTTATCGGTGTCGGATTTGCCCAGAGCCCGATCATGCAAAAGGTCGCGTTCGACTATCCGAACATCAAATTTGCGATCGTTGACGGCGTGATCATGGAAGCCGACGGAAAGACGCCGAAGAGCAACGTCGCTTCGCTCGTTTTTCGCGAGCATGAGGGCTCGTATCTGGTCGGGATGATCGCTGCGATGAAATCAAAGACCGGGACGCTTGGATTTTTGGGCGGCATGGACATCCCTTTGATACATAAATTTGAAAAGGGGTATGTAGAAGGCGCGCGGTCGGTAAATCCCGGTATTCAGATCCTGCAGAAATATGTCGGCGTCACCGATGGCGCGTGGAACAATCCCGGAAAGGGCAAGGAGCTAGCTCTCGAAGAGATCGACAAGGGCGCCGATGTGATCTTCACCGCGGCGGGTAACTCGGGCCTTGGCGCGTTTGACGCGGTCGAGCAGTACGGAAAAGATCCGACGACCGGCGAGGCGAACAAATTCGTGATCGGCGTCGACTCGAACCAGAATATGGTCAAGCCCGGATATGTCCTGACATCGATGGTAAAGCGTGTCGATAACGCCGTCTATGATGTCGTTAAAGAGGTGCTCGAGGGCCGATTTCAGGGCGGTATCCAATCCTTCGGCCTCGATAAGGACGGCGTCGCCTACGCGATGGACGACAACAACAAATCGCTGATCCCTCCGGACGTGATCAAGCGCGTCGAGCAGGCAAAACAGGGGATCATCGACGGCAAGATCAAGGTTACGGATGCGATGGCAGAATGAGGAACGCATGCGGAGTTGGAAATTCCTTGTTATGATCTTGTTCTCGCCTCTGGTGGCCTTATCGCAGACGACAACCTGTGAGTTCCCAAAGCTTGTTCCTTTTTGTATTTTTCCGAAGCCGTTTAAGATGTCGCGATTGGTTGGACGGGTCAGTGACGCGGAACGAGGCACGATACCTGATAGCTGTGTCTCATTGTTCGATCCAGGGCATAGATTGGTTTCCGCTGTTCGCACAGATATAGAGGGTAGATTTGTCTTCCATTCAATCGCGGACGGTAAGTACGTGCTCGTAACAAACTATTCGGGATTCACTCCCGCGATCGCCGAGCTTGTCGTGGGTCGTCGCGGGAGCCGTCGTATGCTTCACATCCACATGGTGTTGTCGGGAATTGACACGTGCAGCAACGTTGACCTTAAGAAATAGAAAATAGTCCTGAAATGCTTGAACTACGAAACATCACAAAAACATTCGGTGACGTGATCGCAAACAATGACGTTTCGTTTACCGTCAACACGGGCACGATCCATGCGATCGTGGGTGAGAACGGAGCGGGAAAGTCGACGATCATGCGCATCGTTTACGGCTTTTATAACGCCGACAGCGGCGAGATATTGATCGACGGCAAATCGGTCGAGATCCGAACGCCGCACGACGCGATCGCCCTTGGCATCGGGATGGTGCATCAGCATTTTATGCTGGTGGACACGATGACCGTCGCCGAGAATATCATCCTTGGAGCCGAGACCGGCGGAGCGTTTGACCTCGATCTTGATAAGGCCGCAAGCAATATACGAACGCTTTCGGAAGAGCTAAAGCTCAACATCGACCCAAATGCCATGATCGAAGATCTCTCCGTGGGACAACAGCAGCGGGTGGAATTGCTAAAAGCTCTTTACCGCAATGCCGAACTCCTTATTCTGGATGAGCCGACCGCGGTGCTCTCGCCGCAGGAGGTCGAAGAATTTTTCGCGATCCTTCGCCGAATGAAGGAGCAGGGCAAGACGATCATCATCATCACGCACAAGCTCGAAGAAGTGCTCGCCATCTCGGACGAGGTCACGGTAATGCGCGACGGTAAGGTTGTCGGGAACGTCAGGACTTCTGAGACAAATGCGCAGGAACTCGCGCGGATGATAGTTGGCCGTGACGTGCTGCTTAGGGTTGAGAAGACCGATGCACGGCCGGCCGCCGACGTGCTCGAGGTCGCCGGTCTCACGATCGCCGGAAAACATGCGACAGCAGTCGACGACGTTTCGTTCTTGGTCCGCGCGGGCGAGATCGTCGGCATCGCGGGGATTGAGGGCAATGGCCAAACCGAGCTGATCGAAGCGTTGGCCGGTCTCTGCCGGGTGTCAGCGGGC
>DASXPW010000273.1:0-4716 GCA_036493385.1 Pyrinomonadaceae bacterium | reverse complement strand
GGAAAAACGACCTCCTGCATGTCGTAGCCTTCGTAATAATGAAAGCGTCCGGCCTGCACGGCGATCGGAATACCCGATAGCTCACCAAGCACAAGTCTTCCGGCGTGTCCCTCGACCGTCGCTTTCGCGAAATGCGGAATTTCTTCGAACGGAATACTCACCGCATTCTCAAGCTCGTCCGCAAACGCTCCGAGACCGCTGCCGAGCACAATCGCCGTCTCGATCGCACGAGAATATTTCTCGTTTATAAACTCGGCCGCTTCGATCGCTTTCTCGTACGTCATAAAATCGGAATTGCAAGCTTAACACACATAAACGCAGACCTTTGAATGGCGTCTGCGTCGATCTGGCGAATGAATTATTCGATCTAACTTTCCTTACGATATGGTATTCCCAATGCCTTTGGCGCACGCGACAGGCCGATGAATCCTGCCAGGACGATGATCGTTAGCACATACGGGATCATCTGGATGAACTGGATCGGGATGTCCTCCCCGCTCGGCATTTTTACGACGCCCTGTATTTGGTTCGTCAGCGCCTCCATAAAGCCGAAAAACAGGCATGCCAACAGCACCGGTACCGGTCGCCACTTTGCGAGGATAAGCGCCGCAAGCGCGATATATCCGCGGCCAGCGGTCATGTTTCGTGTGAAGAGGGATGACTGGCCGATCGAGAGATAAGCGCCGCCAGCGGCCGCCAGCAATCCTGACATCATGACGCCGAGGTATCGCATCTTGATAACGCTTACGCCGGCAGCATCGGCCGCTTCGGGATTCTCGCCGACCGCACGGAGCCTGAGACCGAACGGAGTGCGGTAAAGCACATACCAGCAGATCGGCACCAGGATAAAAACGAGGATCGTAGCGACGTTTATCCGGTTTCCAAACAGGTCGGGCAACTGGATCGCTTTATCGAGCTGCGGAGTCGAGCCCGTCGAGTCGTAGATCGAACCGCTGATCAACGCGGGCAGTCCGGCCATCAGTATGTTGATGCCCATTCCGGCAACAACCTGGTCGGCCTGAAACCTGATGCACGCGATCGCGTAGACAAATGCTAGGGCGCCGCCCGCGGCAACGCCGCAGAGCAATCCGAGGTACGGGTTACGAAGCTCATATGTGGCCACGGCGGCGGTGAATGCGCCCATCAGCATCAACCCTTCAAGGGCAATGTTGATGACGCCGGAGCGTTCGGAAAACATGCCGCCGAGACCGGCAAAGATGAGCGGGGTCGCCGAGCGCAGCCCGGAAAATATGAATGCAAATATTAACGCAACGGTAAACGACTGACTCATACTTTGCCCTTCGTTCGCGTCGACCGCGAATACATCTGAAGACACGCTACAAACAGAATAATGATCGCCTGCAGCACGGCCCCGAGATCTTTCGAAACATACCGGGTAAACGCGTCAACGAATATCTGTCCGCGAAGCAAGACGCCAAAAAATATAGCCGCGATAAAAACACCAAGCGGGTGATTTCGGCCGAGTAACGCTACCGCTATTCCGAGGAAGCCCCATTCATTGCCGGTGAACTCGTGATAATAATTGTGCCGAACACCCATCACTTCGCCTATCGCAACCATACCCGCGAGTGCCCCCGAGATCGTCATGGCGGTAATGATCTGCTTCTTTGGTGAGATGCCGCCGTACTCGGCCGCAAGCGGGTTTTGGCCGACCGCCCGCAGCTCGTATCCCCATTTTGTTTTCCATAAATAGAGATAAACGGCGACGCACATTAAGATCGCGAGGAGGAACGCTACATTCAGCGGCACATCAGCGGGAATAAACGGCAGGAATTGGTTCAGTCGCGGGATGTCCGCTGCGGCACCGATGTTCGCTGTCTGCTGTATCGGGTCGCCCGGGACCTTGAAGTAATACTGCGTGAAATAGCCGACCAGCGCGAGCGCGATAAAGTTCAGCATGATCGTATTGATCACCTCGTGCGAGCCGAACTTTGCCTTGAGATAACCGGGAATTCCGCCCCAGACACCACCCGCGATCACGGCGGCCAGCACACACATTGGAACGAGAAGCCACGCAGGCAGACTCGTCCACGACCAGTTGTAGTCGGGGACGACCTGGTTGTTGACCATCCACGGAGCGACGACACCGCCAAACTTGATCCCGATCCACGTGGCCGCAAATGCGGCGACATATATCTGACCTTCGGCTCCGATATTTAAGAGTCCGCAGCGAAACGCCACCGCCACGGCGAGGCCTGTGAAAATAAGCGGCGTGGCGTAATGGAGCGTCCAGCCGATGTCCTTGATCGAACCGAAGGATGCAGAGAGGAGCAGGCCATAAGCCTCAAACGGATTGTCGCCAAGGATAGCGATGATCAGACCGCCGACAATGAATGCTCCGATGACTGCAATTAGCGGCGAGAGGATCTCGCGAATTATGTTCATACCCTGTCGGTAGTTTTTCGAGATAATTGCCCGAGGGCAACGGAGCTCCGTCGGAAAAATCGGTTTATCGCGAAGTAAATATACAGATATTTTGGGCGAGTGTCACCCGTTCCTGGTCGCGCAATATTCGGCGCCCGATATGGTTCTGATCAGGTGTACCACCGTACCAGCGTGTCCCAGGGTGTACCAGCGTACCAGTCTGTACCGGTTAATCTTCACCAGCGTGTAGGTTTGGCGAAACACAATGTTGCTGCCGTCTCCAGGCCGCCACATTTTGACAGTGGATCGAACAAAGCTCCTCGGGATGATGGCCTTTGCCTGATCATAGCTCCGAGCGGTCATCGGGCAAGCCATGATAGATCTCACCGCCCGTGGCCACGAACTCCTTCGCTTTTTCGCTCATGCCGACCGCCAGTACTTTTTCGGCCTCGAGGCCCTGCTGAGCGGCATACTCACGAACGTCCTGCGTGATCTTCATCGAGCAGAAATGCGGGCCGCACATCGAGCAAAAATGCGCGAGCTTTGCACCCTCGGCGGGAAGCGTTTCGTCGTGAAACTCCTTTGCCTTTTCCGGGTCGAGGCCTAGGTTGAATTGGTCTTCCCAGCGGAATTCGAACCGCGCTTTCGACAAAGCATTATCGCGATGCTGCGCGCCCGGATGCCCTTTTGCGAGGTCGGCAGCATGGGCCGCGAGCTTGTAGGTGATGACGCCTTCTTTGACGTCCTGTTTATTGGGCAGGCCCAAATGCTCTTTTGGCGTCACGTAACAAAGCATCGCCGTTCCGTACCAACCGATCATCGCCGCGCCGATGCCTGAGGTAATGTGATCATAGCCCGGAGCGATGTCGGTCGTCAGCGGCCCGAGCGTGTAGAACGGAGCTTCGCCGCAAACCTCGAGCTGACGGTCCATATTTTCCTTGATCAGATGCATCGGCACGTGGCCGGGGCCCTCGATCATTGTTTGGCAATCCATTTCCCAAGCGATCTTTGTCAATTCACCAAGCGTATCGAGCTCGGCAAACTGCGCTTCGTCATTAGCATCAGCGATCGAACCGGGACGCAAACCGTCGCCAAGCGAGAATGAAACATCGTATGTCTGCATGATCTCGCAGATCTCGCGAAAACGCGTGTAGAGAAAGCTCTCCTCGTGATGCGCCAGACACCATTTGGCCATTATCGAACCGCCGCGGCTGACGATGCCGGTTGTGCGGCGCGCCGTCAGCGGAATGTAAGGAAGCCGAACGCCGGCATGGATAGTAAAGTAATCGACGCCCTGCTCGGCCTGCTCGATCAGCGTGTCGCGATAAATTTCCCATGTCAGGTCCTCTGCTTTGCCGTTCACTTTCTCCAACGCCTGATAGATCGGCACGGTTCCGATCGGCACGGGCGAGTTGCGCAATATCCATTCGCGTGTCGCGTGAATATTTTTGCCGGTTGACAGGTCCATCACTGTGTCTGCTCCCCATAGCGTCGACCAGCGCATTTTTTCGACCTCTTCGTCGATGGACGAAGCGATGGCCGAGTTTCCGATGTTGGCGTTGATCTTAACGAGGAAGTTGCGGCCGATGATCATCGGCTCGCTCTCAGGATGGTTGACGTTCGCCGGAATGATCGCGCGGCCGCGAGCAACCTCTTCGCAGACAAACTCGGGCGTGACGGACTCGGGAATAGAGGCGCCAAAAGACTCGCCGCGATGCTGATGACTCAGCGAGCTTCTGTCGCTCCGCTCAGATTTGCGGACAAGAGTGTCCGCGTTCCGTCCGAGATTTTCGCGAATCGCGATGTACTCCATTTCGGGCGTGATGATCCCTTTGCGTGCGTAGTGCATCTGCGTTACACACGCGCCGCTTTTTGCTCTTAGCGGGGCGCGGCGAAGGCCGGGGAATGCCTCTAACTCGCCATTTCGCGAAGCTGAGCCCTTACTTACGTGGGGGCTACTGACACGCGCGTACCCCTCGGCGCCTTTGGTTAGGTAACCGTTATCCTGCGGAAGCACGTCACGGCCTTTGTACTCCTCGACGTCGTCGCGGGCAATTATCCACTCATGCCGAAGCGGCGGCAGGCCTTCGCGGGCATCGTGCTTCTGCTCAGGGTCGGTCCACGGCCCGCTGGTGTCGTAAACGCGAATGGGCGGATTGTCCTCCACCGAGCCGTCAGTCACTCGTGTCGGCGTCAGCGTGATCTCGCGAAACGGAATTCGCAAATGATGTTTGTTTTGATTGATCGTCGAGCCGTTGGTCTCGACGTAAATTTTTTGCGAAGCCGGCAGCTTTGTTTCTTCGCTGCTCTTTTCTTTCGCTGGCAACTGTT
>DASXPW010000272.1:0-17239 GCA_036493385.1 Pyrinomonadaceae bacterium | reverse complement strand
TCGAGCATGATCGCAATGATCGGCCCTGCGAAGATCGCACCTCCGATCAATGTCTCTCGGAGCTGAAGCGGACCGCCCTTTCTCGCTCCGAAATATTTTGCGAGCATCAGCACGGTCGGGATCTTCATAAATTCCGACGGCTGAAACTGGCCGATCAAGGGCAGCTTTAGCCACGCTTTTTGACCATTGACCTCGACGCCGAGTGGTGTCACGACCAATAAAAGCAGAACAAGGCCTATGACATAAAAGAGCGGCGCGTAATCGACGATGCGGCGAAAATCGCTGAAGGCGACGACGAGGAATGCAGCGATGCCGATGCCAAGGCCAATGATCTGCTTGGTCCAGAAATTTTCGTCCGGGACGGCGTTATGTATCTGCCAGATGCCAAAGCTTGCGATGGCGATCGCCAGGACGGCGGTCAGCCAGTCAAAATCGCGGAGGTCTCGTTTTTCGATTATCGCTACCATTCTATTTCTTTCCGGCTATCTCATCCTTTTTTCCGAGCGCCTCTGCCTGTGTCATGATCGGCAAATTAGGATCGCGCTTGGCCAGATAAGCCTCGTACATGCCTTTGGCGGCAGGCGCCGCGTTGGCCGAGCCGAAGCCGGAATTTTCGATGAGGGCGATCACGGCGATCTCAGGCTTATATGCTGGCGCGAAGCTGTCGAACCAGGCGTGGTCCTTGGCACCGCCTGAGCCGAGAGACGAGACCTGAGCAGTCCCGGTCTTGCCGGCGATCTCCCATCCGGGCATCTTGATCGACCCGGCTGTTCCGCCCGCGTTAACGACGCCCCACATGCCGCGCAGCATTATCGCGTACTGATCGTCGGTCATAGGAACGATGGTCGGCTCGGGATGCTGATAGGTGAAGCCCTGCCGCGCCGGAACATAATTAGGATCGCCCTCTTCGCCGATGGCCGGTATCGGCTTAAATTCCTTGAGCAGATGCGGCGTGTACATCTTGCCCTTCATGCCGACGCTTGCGATGGCACGCATCATAGCGATCGGGGTGACGACGACCGTGTCCTGACCGATCGAGGCGTAGACGGTCCGGATGTCGCTCCACTTACCTTCGTGCTTTAGGATGTAAGGCATCCAGCTCTTTGGCGTCTGGCTGACTTTCTCGTTCGGCAGGTCGATCCCGGTCCGCTTATCGAACTGGAAGGTCTGGATCATCTTAATGATGCCTTCGATGGTCATTTTCAGGCCAAGATGATAGGCGTACCCATCACACGATATCGTGATCGCGTGATCGAGCGGAGGTGAGCCGTGGCTGCCCATGCAGCGGGTGAACTTGTTACCGACCTGGATGCCGCCGCCGCAAAGCATATTTGAATGCTGAGGCGTGATAACGCCCTGTTCCAATGCTCCGACATACTCGGGTATTTTCCAGGTCGAGCCCGGCGGATATCGTCCCTGGATGGCGCGATTGTAGAGCGGCCGCTTTTCGTCTTGCCAGTAAGCCGCGATCTGTTTTCGGCCCTCGGGTTTTGTCGAGCCCTGGATGAACACGTTCGGATCGTAAGCAGGGTGAGACGCCATTGCGAAGATCTCGCCGTTGTTCGGGTCCATCGCAATGATCGTCCCGCGTTTTGTCGACGAGGCATCAAGCTGCTGCTCCGCAGCCATCTGCAGGTCGAGATCGATGGTCGTGACGAGGTCCATTCCCGGCTGCGGTTCCACTCTCGCGATCTCGCTCTGGACATGACCGCGGCTGTCGACGATCACCTTTCGATAGCCCGGCTTTCCGCGAAGGTACTCGTCGTAATACTGCTCGAGACCGCCCTTGCCAATATTGTCACCGGGTCGAAGGCCCTTTTCCTTGAATTCCGGATCCTCCAACTGAGCCGGGCTGATCTCGCCGACATATCCGAGAACGTGAGACAGGACCGTCCCTAAGGGATAAAACCGCTGCGGCTGCAGCTCGATCAGGAGTTCGGGAAACTCAAGCGAATGTGCCTCGACCCAGGCGATGTCCTGCATCGTCGCATTTTCTTTGAGCACCATCGTCTCAAAGTCGTTTTGCTTTTTGATCAGATCGAGCCGCTCGACGACGAACTGATGGTCGAGGTCGAGACCGTTCGCGTAATCGTCGACTCGCGATGTGAGATCGAGCTTCTTAAGGGGCTCATTAGCAAGAACAACATTATAGGTCGGGCGCGAATCGACGAGGATCTTTCCGTTACGGTCGAAGATCGCGCCGCGCGGGGCCGGGATCGGGATCATGCGAACACGTTGATTCTCGGCCCGCTCGGCATAATAGGCGCCCTTGACGATCTGCAAGTAGTAAAGGCGGACGCCGAGAACCGCCAACAGCACAAAAGCCATGACCTGGATCGTGGCGATGCGGGCACTCAAGTTTTGCGCTTGATCGTTTATCTTCATGAACGCCTGCTATTTCCCGAGCCTGATCGGGTTGCGGCGGCGTGAATGCCGCCGGGCGGGAAACATGTCTCGTTTTCGATTTGATGCTTTTTCGGAGAGGAAACTGTCAAAAAAGATATAAATGGCCGTGCCGACAACGGTCGTGCCGATCAGCGCATACGATATGTTGATCCAAAGGTCTCCGCTCATATCCTGACCAAGCAGCCGATGCATGCCATAAAAGAGGATGTTATCCAAAAAACACGCGCCCGCTATGACGGGGATCCGAAGTAAAAGGTTGTCCATGTACACACGCCTTGCGATCTCGGAAACTATATATGCGATAAGGGTTTTCGTGAATCCGTTGGCACCGAGAAGACCGCCGCTCAAGGCGTCGACCGCCAGGCCCGAGAATGTACCGAAAAGGATCGCCCGGAGCGAGTTTCGCTGAAGCGCCGCATAGACCACCACGATCAGCACAAAGTCTACATACACCAGCGGCTCGGCTATGTTTCGCAGAGTCCACTGAAGCAGGACAGCGATGATCAGTGCTACGGTCAGCTTAACTTGTTCCATCGGCTATTTCTTTTTCTCTTTTGTCGGCGTGGACACCTTTTGGTCAAACGGAACGGTCGGCGGCGGTTCGTAGAGCAAAACGCCGACTTCCTGGATCGAATCGAGGCTGGCGGCCGGCTGGATCAATATCTGGTAAGGCTGCGAGGAACCGTACGACTTGGCGTCGAATATGTCTCCGACCTTGAGTCCTGCGGGATAGATCCCGTCCTGACCGGTAGTGAAGACCGACTGGCCAACCTGGACATCGGTCGTCCCTGGAACATATTTCATTTCAAGCAAGCCGTTCTTGCTTGTACCCATTACGACGCCGAGCGCGTTCGACGTCCCGACCTGCCCGATCACCGCACCAACTCCGGATTTGTCACGCGTCAGCAGATCGATCTGTGCGGTAAGTGGGCTCACGGCGGTAACGCGTCCGACGAGGCCGCCATTGGCGACGACCGGCATATTGAGCTTTACGCCGTTGAGGCTGCCCTGATTGATGACGGCCGAGTCAAACCATAGCGATGGGTCGCGGCCGATGATGCGGGCGGTCAAAACCTTATATTTAGATTGGTCCTTGAGATCGAGCAGGTTCTTTAGCCGCTCGTTTTCAGCAGTGAGGCCTTCCTTTGCTTTTAGTTCGAGCTGCAGCTCCTCGACTTTCTGTTTAAGGTCTGTGTTCTCATCCTGAGCGGAGCGCAAATTTGCGATCGATCGGAAGTAGTTTGTTACGCCGGATGAAATGGTGGCGACGGGCGACTGGACAAAGTCGGCGACGGTAAGTCCCCACACGCGGATAAGCCGCTGCCCCGACGTAATATCCTTGGCGCTAAAGGCCATCAGGATAAAATTTCCCAGCAGCAGAACGAGCACCAGCCACGGCGTCAGTCTCCAAACTTCTTTCTGACTTCGCTCAACCATCCTTTAAAGTATGAAGGATGAGGGATGAAGGATAAAAGCGTGATACCCACACTTATTTACCATTCGCCCAACCGCTTCCACCCTCGATCAGCCGCCGGCCATTAATGAATTGTCCCACTTGACCCGTTTTAGAAGCTCGATGTCGGACAGCATTTTGCCGGTGCCGAGCACAACGGAAGAGAGAGGGTCGTCTGCGATCACGACCGGCAGACCGGTCTCGATCATCAGACGTTTATCGAGATTCTTAAGAAGCGCGCCGCCGCCGGTGAGGACAATGCCGCGTTCGACAATATCGGCTGAAAGCTCCGGCGGAGTTCGTTCAAGCGCTACGCGAACGGCATTAATGATCGTCGAGACTGCGTCCGACAGTGCCTCACGGACCTCTTCATCCGTAATGGTGATCGTCTTTGGAATGCCTTCAATGAGATTGCGGCCGCGAACGTCCATCGACAGCGGCTCGTCGAGCGGGAACCCCGAGCCCAATGAGATCTTGATCGCCTCGGCAGTTCGCTCGCCGATGAGCAGATTATATTTGCGCTTGATGTATTGCGTGATGGCCTCGTCCATCTCGTTGCCCGCGACACGGACGGCACGCGAGTAAACGATACCCGAAAGCGAGATCACCGCGATGTCGGTGGTGCCGCCGCCGATGTCGACAACCATATTGCCGTGCGGCTCGGTGATGGGCAGGCCGGCGCCGATCGCGGCAGCCATCGCCTCTTCGACCAAATAAACCTCTGAGGCCTTTGCTCGGTAAGCCGAGTCTTCGACCGCTCGCCGCTCGACCTGCGTTATCTCTGACGGAATGCCGATCACCACTCGCGGACGCACCCAAGATTTGCCGTTATGCGCCTTACGAATAAAGTGCTGAAGCATCTTTTCCGTCACCTCGAAATTCGCGATGACGCCGTCCTTCATCGGGCGGATGGCGACGATATTGCCGGGCGTGCGGCCGAGCATTTCTTTAGCGTCGCGGCCGACCGCTTCGACCTGATTGGTTACCTTGTTGATCGCGACGATCGACGGCTCAGAAACGACAATGCCGCGTCCCTTTGCATATACAAGGGTGTTCGCCGTCCCAAGGTCGATGGCTAGGTCGCTGGAAAACAAACTGAACAAAGACTTAAATGCCATTTTTGAATTTATTGATTTGGTGTCCTGACTGCCACGCGAAGGGCGCCGAACCGAAGGGAAATCGCTCTAAATTAACCGGAAAAGACCAACTGTTAAAGAGGAATAGCCGCCGACCCGCAACGTCCAATCCATAAGCATACACTCATTCATTTGGAATTATCTACTGAAAGTTACGATAAATTAAGAGTTTTTAAAGAATTTTGTTTTTTGGAGCGTCGTCGTCTCTGGGCGGCAGATCGCAGGCCGTGTCAGCGGAGCGCAATGCTCGCGAGCAGACCGATCGACATCACGGTGACGCGACAAAATTGAGATTCGACAGACTGTCGTTCACATCGACGACCTGCGGCGTGAATGAGTAAGTTTTGGCCTTCACGGTAAACGTATACGTACCGCCGGTCACCTTCTCAAAACCATAGTAGCCGAACGGGCTTGTGAGCGTGGATCGCGAAACGTCGTTCGAGTCTGTCATGGTCACGCGGGCCCCACTTATTCCCCGGCCAAAAGACGAGGTAACGCGGCCGGACACCGCGACCCTAACGCCGATAGTGCTAGGGCCCTGGACCTGAACGGTGATAGGACTTCCCGACTTAAAAAAACCTAGGCTGGCATTAACGACGGCAGGCGGCCGGTTCGAATCAAAGCGAAAGTTATATAAAGTGCCCCAGCGGATGGCATTCGCGTTCGGATCTTGCGCAAACGTCGCGGAATTCCACGTGATCGACGGAAATATCTGTGTTTCAACCCAGGGCACGCTGCTAAATCCCGTATTCCCGACAGTGCCGTCCGCCGGCCACCCCGGCTGCTGCGGCGGAGCGTGAAAACCGATGTTGTTTATGATGACGCCCGAGCCAAGCGGAACGCTAAAGGACTGTATCGCCCGGTCCATATTTTCGTTGTAGACCGCGTATTCGTAGTGCCACAGTGTGGTCGGCAGATGTGTGACCTTATATGCGACAAAGGCGATGCCGTCGTTGCCTGGGTCCGGCTGTATCTGGACGACGGTGGCCCCAGGCCATCCGTATATCGCCGGCGTTTGTCTAACGGTCGAACCTATCGGAGTGAAGTTGAAAACAGTAGTCTTGGACACGCTGAATTGGCGATACGAGACATTGTTGTACATATTGCACTGGCCCGGGTTTGCCGCGCACCAGGTGTATTCGTGCGGGGTGATGTACTGGCTCTCAGCATAATATGTCGCGCCCTGGTTCTGGGCCGTGTCGAGGTCGCTCGTTTCGACGGTCAGCCGATGCGACACGCCGTTATGAACATGGCCGGTGTGATCATTCGGTGAGGTTCCCGAATCGCCCCGAGGAAATGCTCCTGTGAATGGATTGATCCACGCACGCGAGCCGAGATTCGGGCCGGCGTTTTCGCTGGCCGTGTAGGGATCGGAGCAGCCGGAGCCGAGGTTTGTTCCGCTGACGCCGTTGCAGCCGAGGTTGCAGATATCTTCTCCGAGGGCGTTGAAGACGTGTTTCACGTTTGACTCGCCGATCTGCTCGAACCGCTCGTCGTTTGCTTCCCCGCCGCTCAAACGGTAAAGGTTTTGCGGAATGACCGGATGATCATTGTCCGGTAGCTTGAACCAATGCAGGTTTTGCGTGCCGGCATTGCAGGAGTCGGTCCCGAACGCGAGTCCGACCTGCGTTCCGGCGCTTCCGAACTGGGCCAGCCCCGAAATGTCACCCACGATGACATCGGGTCCGGGGACGGAGCCGCTCTGCGGTGAATTGAGTGCGGGCAGCGTGTCTGACTTCACATCGCCGTCAACAAGCTCAGTGATCTCGATCGTGCGGGTCGTTCCCTCGACGATGATCGAACCGAGATCGATGCCGGCCTCGGCCGGACGACCGAGCTCATTGGCAAATTGCTTTGACAGCAAGAGGCGACCGCCACTTACTTTGAGCGTGTGCTCGTTCGCGTCGTACTCAAACTGATGACCCTCGATATTAAAAAAGACAAACGCTGTTTTCGCATCGCGGACGACCAGATCGAACTGACCACCCCAGCCGACGCTCTCGAGCACGAGCTGTCGATAGGAAGTCGTCAGCTTTGCCGGCAGCGCGACCGTGTTTTCCGGCAACAATCCCATTGTGCTCGGTACCGGTCCGCGAAGGTCGCCGTTAAAAGCAAGCAGCGTAAAAAATGAGTCTTGATCGACAGAAAAACGGAGTGTGCTGAGCCGTTGCTGCTTTTCAGAACGTCTTACTCCATTGAGCTTCGCAAGATCAAGGTCCATCGTGACGGTGCCGACGTCGACGATCATTCTCTCAAGCGTGCCCGTGTCGGGCTTTCTATCTGGAACGCTGACTGTCGACGTGCTCTCGCTGCCAACACCAAAAAACATGAAAAAAGGTAGTGAGATCGCGAGGATTATCTTCAACATAAACCGCTCTTCAAAGCGCTAAGGCCGATGACGAGATAAACGCAGCAAAATTGGGTTTCGCAAAACGTAGCTTACCTCTTACACTCAGTTGAGCGCAATAATTTAGCCATTCCGTGGTACAAGTTTCAGACCAGATCAAGCCGGAAGAGTCTCGCCATGCTCTCGATAAATGTTTGGGGAGCCCGTCGCCGCGCCGCGAGCGAGAACTTCCGGTCATAGGCGAACGGCGCGTCCGGCATTCGCGGGTTGGCCGATGGCGCGCCGCTGCGCTCGTGACGCTAACGCTGTTGATGATCGCGCATTTTATTCAGTGGCGCCTGACGGGTTCGACGGTCTCGCCCATTGAGCCGTCCGAAACGATGTACACGCTCGGCCAGGGAGTGGTAAACGCCGGATTTATCTTTTTCTGTCTCGCGATACTTTCCACCTTGATCCTCGGTAGATTCGTCTGCGGATGGGGGTGTCACATTGTCGCACTTCAGGACCTCTGCGCCTGGCTGATGAAAAAGATCGGCGTCAGGCCGAGGCCGTTTCGTTCGCGGCTGCTCGTTTTTGTGCCGCTTGTCGCTGCGCTGTATATGTTCGTCTGGCCGACTGTCGCGCGTATGATCGTTGCTCCAGCCGGAGGATCGATCTTTCCTCCGTTCACCGATCACCTCGTCACGACCGATTTTTGGCAGACCTTTCCGTCGTTGGCCGTTGCGATTCCGTTTCTGTTTATTTGCGGTTTTATGACCGTGTACTTCCTGGGGTCGAAGGGCTTCTGCACGTATGCCTGCCCATATGGCGGATTTTTTGGCATCGCGGACCGGGTTGCGCCCGGACGGATACGAGTGACGGATGCCTGCAATGAATGCGGTCACTGCACCGCGGTCTGCACATCAAATGTCATTGTCCACGCCGAAGTAAAACAGTACGGCATGGTCGTCGACCCGGGCTGTATGAAGTGCATGGATTGCGTCAGTGTCTGCCCGACAAACGCGCTGTACTTTGGCTTTGGCAAGCTCCCAACGGTAGGAAAGACGGGTGGATGGTTCTCTGATCCGAGCAAAACCTATTCCCTATCCTGGCCGCAGGAAATATTTGCCGTGACCGTATTTGCCGCGAGCCTTTTCGCCGTGTGGGATGTCTATCAGCTCGTGCCGATGTTGATGGCGCTTGGGATCGCGGCGGTGACTGCGTTTGTTGCGATCATGTCGTTGCGGCTTGTTCGTTCGACTGACGTCTCAATGCTTCGATATCTCTTGAAACGGTCGGGTGTTATCACGCGAGCGGGTTGGATCTTTGCTTTATTTGCGGTCGCCTGGCTCGGTATCGTCGTACATAGCGGCTGGATCAGATATCACGAACGCGCCGGCTCGATCGCATTTCAGAATGTCCGACTTCCTGATGAGCTCGCGCTGGCGCAGGCCGACCCGAAAGGCTGGCTTTCATCCGCTGATCGCGCCGCGATCGCGGACGGGCGCGAGCATTTTGAGGAGGCCCGAAGATTTGGCCTTTTTACAAACGTAGATGCGCTGCCAAAACTTGCCTGGCTGACGTTTCTCAATGGTGACGGTGGCCGTGCGGTCGATCTGTTGGGTGCGTGTGCCGATGACCAAGTTGGCCAGTCACGCGCGCTCAGTCTGTACTATCGCGGAGCGATCTTGAATCGGCTTGGCCGATACAGCGAGGCGCTTTCAACGTTGGATCAGACCCTTGATGCATCGCCGAACCTGGTTCTCGCCCGTGTTGAGCGTGGCGAATCGCTCTGGCGTCTCGGTCGCCGTGACGACGCGGTCGCTGAGTGGAACGCCGCCGCCGGTCAAAGCCCCGACCTTGCCTTAGTGCGTTTTTTTCTTTCGGGTGCGGCTGATGAAATGGGGAGACCGGATCTCGCAAGAGCTTACGAACAACAAACAGACAAAACGCTGCCGAGCGACGCGCTCTTTCAATATATGGTCGGTCTCAGGCTGGAAAATCTCGGGATGGATAGCCTCGCGGACAGACGCTTTCAAAGCGCGATCGCACTCGACCCATCGCTGCGTGCGCGACGAAACGTTGATCTGCTGCATCGCTTCTGAAACGAAACTAGCTGTGGTCGTACACGTAAACGGGCGTTCCGACCGGCATCATTTTATAAACGGCCTTATCGGCAAACATCGGTATTCGGACACAGCCGTGACTTGCCGGAAAGGCCGGGATCGACGGGCTGCCGTGGACGGCGATGCCGCCGTTGAAATAACTTGGGTAATATAGATCGCCAAGCGATGCCTTTCGCACGCCGTTGTATTTCCACTGGACCTTGAAATTGCCGCGCGTCGTATGCGCCGTCTGCCATTGGTTATCGTCGAAATATTTTTTCTCGCTGCCTGTAGAAACGGGCAATATATGCTTTACGGTGCCGTCGTCGCCGACATAGAAAAGCACCTGCCGGCCAATATCGACCTCAACATGCGCAGGTCCGGATGCGTACTTGGCCGCCGGTCGCGAGGCCTTCTCTAGCAGTGCCATATCGGCGGCGCTCAAGACACCGGTCCGCTTTCGGCGCTCGATCTTTTGAAAGGCAATGATCGCCTGCCGCGTCGAGTCGTCCGACTTACCGTCGACCTTCGTTATCCAGTAGCCAAGATCGCTCAATCGCTGCTTGACCTCGAGCTTACTCATCTTTTGAGCAAAGACGGCCGGCGCGATCGCGAGAAACGCGGCCACGACGACCATCACACCAAATAAATGGATCAACTTATATCTCATATGATTTTGCGTTCGGGAGAGTGAACTTCCGCTGAATTTTTGACGCAACTTTGCTGCCATATGCCGTTAGAACGTCAAAACGTACGCCTTTTGCGTAAATGCACTGTATTCTCGTCGTTCATTTTGACCGATTACCTGACGGGCAGACCTGAAAATTCAAACAAGTGCCGAATTTTTGCCAACAGGCCTCGCAAAGAGCCGATGCCGGAAACCGGCCGTCTTGACCAGTCTCCGGCATTCGTTTTTCGGATCGACTTTCCCTTAATCGTAAACATAAACGGTCATGCCGACTTTGACCATATTCACAAAATCGGGGTCGGCAAACCGCGGGATCCGGGCGCATCCGTGACTGGCGGCCGTCGCCGGGACCGAGTTGCTGCCGTGTATGGCGATGCCGCCGTTGAAGTAGCTCGGGTTGTAGATCGTGCCAAGCGGCGCCTTTCGGATACCGTGGATCTGCCGGCTGATCACGAACTTTCCACGTGGAGTGTAAGCACGCTCCGTCTTGCCATTCTCGACATACTTCACACCGCTGCCGGTCGATGTTGACAATACTTTCGTCACTTCGCCCTGATCATCGACGAGGAAGATCACCTGCCGTGAGATATCGATCTCGACATGGGCAGAACCCTTATACTTCGCCGTTGGCCGCGATGCGTTTTGAATTGCATTTAGCATTTCGGCATTGAGAACGCCGGTCCGCTTCAGGCCCTCGACCTTTTGAAAGGCTATGATCGCCTGCCGGGTCGAATCGTCCGAAACGCCATCGACCTTTACGATCCAGTATCCGAGATCGGAAAGTGTCTGCTCGGCGGAAAGGGTCATTGCTTTGCGGGCCTCGGCGTTGCCAGTTGCAAAGGAGCTGCTTGCTCCAGCGAAAATGATCGCCGCCATTGCGGCTATCATCAGGCTCCGATTCCGACTAATAATGTTGGTTATGATTGCCATAAATTTATATATTCAATAAGGTTTACGTTTTCCGTAACCAATTTAGAGACGCATTGCAAAAGCATTTTTGCCTCTCTGTGTCACTGAACGCGTATCTGTGCGTAAAAGCGCATCAGATGCTAAACTTTCGCACGGCTAAAATGAGCGAAAAACCGGTAACGATACGGTTCGATAATGTGGGTTACACGGTCGGCGAGACCGTGATACTCGCGGAACTGAACCTCGAGGTCTATGAGGGCGAGACCATTGTGTTGCTCGGCGAATCGGGCTGCGGGAAAACGACGACCCTGAAGATGATCAACCGCCTGATCGAGCCGACAAGCGGTGAGGTCTCAGTTAGAGGCCGTTCGACACTGGATTGGGACGCGATCGAGCTAAGGCGAGACATCGGATACGTTTTACAGGAAGCTGGGCTGTTTCCCCATTTTACGATCGCCGAGAATGTCGGGCTTGTGCTGCGGTTATTGAATTGGGATCCGGAACGACGGACGCAGCGCGTCGCGGAAATGCTCGAAATGGTGGGTCTCGCAACGGCCCGCTTTGCCGACAGGTTACCGCATGAGCTGTCGGGCGGCCAGCGACAACGCGTGGGAGTTGCGCGAGCATTGGCCGCGGACCCGGAGATCGTCTTGCTCGACGAGCCGTTTGGCGCGCTTGACGCGATAACTCGGACTAATCTTCAAAAGGAATTCGCGCGTCTCGTCCGCGAACTCGGCAAAACCGCCGTATTTGTTACGCACGATCTGCACGAAGCGATGCTGCTCGGCTCGCGGATCGCATTGATGGATAAAGGAAAGATCGTGCTGCTCGACACGCCCGAGAATTTTGCGAGGTCTGAACAGCCTTTGGCGAGGGCTTATCTAGAGACCGTTGCGACCTAGGAATACTAACGCTTTACAATACTAGCGTGCTGCGTTACTATCAGACGAGTGCCGATCAACTCTTTTAAGTGTGCGGAAACGGAAAGTCTTTTTCGTGGAAAGCGAATAAGGCGCTTTGTGAATATCGAAGCGAGTGCGATGCGAAAACTCGCGATGCTTAACCGAGCGGAAAGACTCGACGATCTGCGCGTGCCACCAGGAAATCGGTTAGAAGCATTAAGGGGCGACCGGACAGGCCAATACAGTGTTCGCATCAATGACCAAGATCGGATCTGTTTCGTTTGGAGCTCAAGTGGGCCTTCTGAGGTCGAGATCGTCGATTATCATTAAGGAAATAAGTTATGCGTAAAGTTCGTTATCCACATCCCGGCGAGATCTTGTCGGAAGAATTTTTGAAGCCGATGGGCATCACACAATACCGCTTAGCCAAGGAAATAGGCGTATCGCAGAGGCGCATCGGCGAGATCGTCGCCGGAACTCGAAGTGTTACCGCTGATACGGGTCTCCGTCTCTCGCGGTTTTTCGGAATGTCTGATAACTTCTGGATCGGGCTCCAGCTCGATCACGATGCAGCGATGGCGAAGGACTCGCTTGAAAAAACGCTGGCGAAGATAAAGCCGTGGGTAGCGGGCGAAAGTGCCATGAAGTCCGTCCTACGCTAAACATCTCAGTACTTCAAAAATGACCATGAAATCTCAAAATCGTCGTGAGTTTATAAAGACCGGTGCGGCCGGTTTGGCAGCAATAACTCTGTTCAGAGATGCTAAAGGCGATATGAAATTATTCGCGGATGGCGATCCGTATCCCGAGCTGGTCGAAGAAACGATCAGCGATCTTAAGGCCAAGATGAAAGCCGGCAAGCTGACCTCGCGGCGGCTGGTCGAGATGTATCTCGAACGGATCAGAGAGATCGACTCGAAAACGCATTCGGTGCTCGAGATAAATCCGGATGCGCTCGCTATCGCGGACGCGCTGGACAAAGAGCGCAAGAAAGGAAAAGTCCGCTCGCCGCTTCACGGCATCCCGGTCCTGATCAAGGACAATATCGACACTGCCGATAAGATGCACACGACCGCCGGCTCGTGGGCACTGTTCGATGCCCCGACGCCGATGCAGGATGCGTTTGTTGCGGCCCAGCTTCGCAGAGCGGGTGCCGTGATCATGGGCAAAACGAATCTGAGCGAATGGGCAAATTTTCGCTCGACCAAGTCGATCAGCGGCTGGTCGGGACGCGGCGGACAGACGAATAATCCTTACTTCCTGGATCAAAATCCGTGCGGCTCAAGCGCAGGCTCGGGCGTCTCTGTCTCGGCCAATCTGTGCGCGGCCGCTGTCGGCACCGAGACCAATGGTTCCATCATCTGCCCGTCGGTTACGAACGGCATCGTCGGTATAAAGCCCACGGTCGGACTCGTGTCGCGAAGCGGCATTATTCCGATCTCGCACTCGCAGGACACATCGGGGCCGATGACGCGCTCCGTTGCGGACGCCGCGATCATGCTGACCGCGATGGCCGGAACCGACAAAAACGATCCGGCGACTGCCGAGGCCGACCGTCGACGAGCGAAAGACTATACAAAGTTTCTCGACACGCAAGGTCTCAAGGGCGCTCGGCTGGGCCTTGTGACATATCCTCCGCAGCGAAATGCCGACGTATGGCATGCTTATTACGACCCGTTCATTCAAAAACTTCGCGACGCGGGTGCGACGCTTGTTGAAGTAAAGTTTCCCGATCTCGGAAGAGACGCTGGCAACGACCGGACGGCCGTTCTGGAATATGAATTCAAGGCCGATCTGAATAAATATCTCGCCGCTCGCGGCGGCACGAATAAGACGCTCGAAGACCTGATCAAATTTAACGAGGCGAATCCGGACAAAGAGATGCCTAAATTCAAGCAGGAGCTGTTCGAGCAGTCGCAGGCGAAAGCCGATCTAACAGACAAACCGTATCTCGACGCTCTGGCAAAGGTGCAAAAGCAGACACGCGAGGACGGCATCGATGCGCTGCTTGCCGCCAATAAGCTCGACGCGCTGGTAGGGCCGACCAGCGGACAGGCGTGGGGACAGGCGGCTGTCGCCGGGTACCCGTCGATCACGGTGCCGATCGGTTTGCGGAATGTGCCGGCCGTGCCGCCGTCGGGAAATTTTGCGGGTGCCGCGCCGTCGATCCAACCGGCCGGGATGTTCTTTTTCGGCACGGCATGGAGCGAGCCCAAGCTGATCAAGTACGCATACGCATTCGAGCAAATGACAAAGGGCCGCGTCGTGCCGCAATTCTTGCCGACAATGCCAAAGCAGAGCTGATCGCGGTCCAGCGTACCAGCGTGTGCCTATAGAACATGCCGTTTTACGAGTTCATTCGAGAAAACTGGCCTGAGCTGCTCGTCCTGACCCGCGAGCATATTTTTCTTGTCTTTTTCTCGACCGGGCTTGCCATATTGATCGGTGTGCCGCTCGGGATTCTTCTTACCAGAATAAGATCTCTGCAAACGCCGATTCTCGGCTTTGCAAACATCATGCAGACGGTGCCGAGCCTGGCGCTGTTCGGATTGTTAATTCCAATTCCTTTTATTGGCGGCATCGGCGCTCGGACGGCGATCATTGCGCTCGCGTTGTATGCGTTGCTTCCCGTGATTCGCAATACGGTGACAGGGATTCTCGGCATCGACCCAAAGATCCGCGAGGCCGCGACGGCGATGGGCATGACCGACGGGCAGATCCTTCGCATGGTCGAGCTGCCGCTGGCGATGCCCGTAATGCTGACGGGCATCCGCGTTGCGATCGTCATCTGCGTCGGCGTCGCGACAGTCGCGGCGGCGG
Source organism: Pyrinomonadaceae bacterium (assembly GCA_036493385.1). GTDB lineage: Bacteria > Acidobacteriota > Blastocatellia > Pyrinomonadales > Pyrinomonadaceae > OLB17. The sequence goes on along the minus strand of DASXPW010000272.1, from coordinate 2,494 downwards.
TCGGCGCCGGCGGCCTCGGGACCTATATTTTTCGCGGGCTGAGGCAAAACGATAATAATCTGCTGCTGGCGGGAGCCGTCGCATCGGCCCTGCTCGCGCTGCTTTGCGATTTCGGCATCGGGCAGATCGAGCGATCTTACAAGATCGGCGAACGGTCATCGGCGGTTGGCAGAAAAGTAATAGGTGCGGCGGTTGCGACGACTTTTGTTGCGATCATTGGTCTCAGCTTTATTTCAAATTTCAGATCTGAAATCTCAGAAAGATCCGTGCTTCCTACGGGTGCGACAACGGTCCACAAGACTGTGATCCGCGTTGGATCAAAAGATTTTACCGAGTCGATCATACTTGCCGAGATACTCGCGCAGATGCTCGAAAAGGATGGCATCACTGTCGAGCGGCATCTCGAGCTTGGCGGCAATATCCCGCACCAATCGCTGCTGTCGGATGAGATCGATGTTTATCCGGAATACACGGGCACGGCGTACACATCGATCCTTAAGCACAAGCCGATCACCGATCCGCAGGCTGTTTACGATCAAACAAAAGCCGAGTATGCGAGTCAATACAACCTCGCCGTCAGCCCGCCGCTCGGGTTTGCAAACGATTTTGCGATACTCGTGCGAGGCGATGTCGCGCGAAAGAATAATTTGAAAACGATCTCCGATGCGGTGCCCTTAGCGCGAGACTGGCAGGCCGGTTTTGGGCAAGATTTTATGTCGCGGGCAGATGGCTATCCGGGCTTTGTGAAAGCGTACGGCTTTAATTTTGCGAAGCAGCCTCGCGAGATGGACTTGTCATTGACCTATCGCGCGCTGGCGTCAGGCGAGCTCGACCTCATCGCCGGCAATTCGACCGATGGCTTGATCTCAGCCCTCGACCTCTTTCAACTAGCAGACGACCGCCACTATTTCCCGCCATATCAGGCTGTGTTCATCGCGCGTCAGGACGCGGCCGAAGCGCTGCGCTCCGCGTTCGAAAGATTGAACAACGCCATCACGACCGACGACATGCGGCGGATGAATTATGAGGTTGACCGGAATAAGCGCTTACCCAGAGACGTGGCCGCGGATTGGATAACTACGAGGCCGCAGTAGAGATCAGCTCCTTATCGCAAATATCCCTGCGTACGGGCCACAAATATCTGGCAGTCGACTCCGAAATCCACATTCCGGCAGATCGAGAAATAAATTTTTAACCCATCCTTACTCCATTTTGGAGCCGTCCCGCGACCTTCAGTATTCGCCAGAAGGTGAACCTCAGAGCCATCGGCATTCATTATAAAGATCTGGTAGCTCGAATTTCGATTCGATGCGAACGCGATCTGTTTGCCATTCGGTGACCATGCCGGCCAGCCGTCGAAAGCCGGATGGTTGGTCACGTTTCGGGCATCGGAGCCGTCCGCCTTGGCAACAAACACTTCCGAATTCATCTCACCAAGCATTCGGCGAAACGCTATCATTTTGCCATCGGGTGACCAGATGGGGTACGTATTAACGCCGCCTGTGATCAGGGTCGTAATGTGCCGGGAAGCGACGTCGATGACAAGTATGTCTGAGTCGTTCTTTCTTGGCGGGACGAGGTCGTCGTCCGTGCAATATGCAATTCGCCCGCCGTCCGGCGACCAGTTCGGATGGATCGCCCGCTGATCCGCAGGCGTCAACCGCTGCGAGTTCGACCCGTCAGTATTGACCAACGAAATTGTTTCAAGTCGATCTTTGATGTAGACGAAAGCGACGGTCTTTCCGTCGGGCGACCAGGCGGGATCCTCGTGATCGGCATCGTCGTGCGTGATCTGCGTCGGCCCAGTGCCGTCGGCGTTGGCGGCAAATAGCTGCTCGCGCCCAAGCAAGACACCGACATAAACCATTCGCGACCCGTCCGGAGAAAAAGTCGGGTCATAATTGATCGAATGCGTAAGCTGATACGCCTGGCTTAGCGTCCTTATCTGAGCCGATGTCGACATTGTGAACGCGAACGCCGTCGCGACGACGAGAAGAGAAAAAGTTGGTCTCCGCATATTCTCATGTCAATCCAAAAATTGGGCAGAGTATATACGTGACAAACCGATCGCGGTTTCCATCCCAACTAAATCGGCAATTGCAACCCGCTATTTCTTTCTCACCGCCGTCCACGTCCCGGTCATTCCCTCGGTCGCAAAAGTCCCCGAAAGCTTATCGTCTTTGAATTCGCCGGTTAGCGCGATCGACTCGTGCTTTTCGAATTTGAGCGTGCAGTTGAGCTTGTTGTCATCGAATGTGCCGTCGGTGATGGTGCCTTTGCCGGTATGCTCGGTAAACAGGCTGCCGGTCAACGTCTTGCCATTCGTGTCGAATGACATAGCGCCCTGGATCGTTTGGCCGGCGATCATAAATGTCGCGTCCCAGTCACCTTTTACATTGCCGGATGCTCCCGGCGATGAAGCGAATGCCGTAAATGAAATAACGAGGATAAGAGTTGCGAACGAAAAGATGGCTTTTGGCATTTTTCCGACCTC
>DASXPW010000271.1:0-7098 GCA_036493385.1 Pyrinomonadaceae bacterium | reverse complement strand
CATCACTTGCAAGGTCGGCCGACACCGATGAGATCTCGGCGAACCACATCCGCCCGCTTGGCCAGCTTCACGAGAGTTTCATCATCGCCGCCGATGACGAAGGCCTGCTGTTGATCGATCAACATGTCGCGCACGAGCGGATCTTGTTCGACAAGTTTCGACGTTCAGAGGGCGAGCGACAGATCGAGTCGCAAAATCTGCTGCTGCCGGAAACGCTCGATTTAACACCGGCGCAGTTAGCGGCGTTCGCGTTGGTCGAAGACGAACTCGCGGCGATCGGGTTTGGCGTGATGCGTCTGTCCGGCCGGACGATAGCCGTAAAGAGCATCCCGACCGACCTGCCGGCGGCTGAAACGCGGAATGTGCTGGCCGAGATACTCGACTCGATCGACGCGGAAAAGCGCGGCGGTGCAAAGGCGACAATTCGTGATGATATCGCTGCGAGCCTGGCTTGTCGCGCAGCGGTCAAGATCAATATGAAACTGACGACGGAAAAGATGCAGTGGTTGATCGACCGTCTGCTTTTGACCTCGTCGCCGACCACTTGCCCGCACGGCCGTCCTGTTATTCTTCGACTCACGATGCATGACATCGAACGCGGCTTCCATCGGATATAAGTTTTGAGTACCAGCTTTAGCTGGCTCTTTCGGAAGGTATGCCAACTAAAGTTGGAACTCAGAATACAGAACTCATCCGCGGTGTCGGCATCACGGGCGCCACGTCGCTCAACATGATCGACATGATCGGCGTCGGCCCGTTCATAACGATGCCGCTGATAATCGCCGCGATGGGCGGACCGCAGGCGATGCTCGGATGGATATTCGGCGCAGTGCTGGTGATGTGCGACGGGCTGGTCTGGGCGGAGTTAGGTGCCTCGATGCCCAAGTCCGGTGGGCCGTATAACTATTTGAAAGAGATCTACGGGCCGCAGAGGCTGGGACGGCTGATGTCCTTTCTGTTTATCTGGCAGCTCACGTTTTCGGCACCGCTTTCGATCGCCTCGGGCAGTCTCGGCCTCGCGCAATATGGCTCATACATCTTCCCGTCGATGGGCAGCGTAACCAAGATCTCGATACCAATTCTTGGAGCAGTCGAGATCAATTCGTGGCCGATCATATTGGCCGCGATCGGCGCGCTGTGCATTGCGGTTTTTCTTTTGTATCGACGCATTACGCTGATCGACAAGCTATCGAAGTTTCTATGGGTCGGCGTGGCCGTCACGATCTTGTGGGTGATATTCGCGGGTCTTACGCATTTCGATGCGGCACGGGCATTTGATTTTCCGCCGGATGCATTTGTTTTGAACGGCGCATTTTTTCAGGGCATGGGCGCAGCACTGTTGATCGCGGTGTACGACTATTGGGGCTATTACAACGTCAATTTTCTTGCCGGAGAGACACGCGAGCCGGAGAAGACGATCCCGAAGGCGATCATTTTGTCGATCACGGTCGTTGCAGTGATCTATATCGTGATGAATATCTCGATCCTGGGCGTTATCCCATGGCGCGATTTTGTCGACATTTCGAAAAACGAGGGCCTCCGTCAGCATTTGATCTCGTCGCTTATGGAAAGGCTCTACGGTACGACGGCCGGAACTGTCGCGACGCTGCTGATCATCTGGACCGCGTTCGCGTCTGTATTCTCGCTACTGCTCGGATACTCGCGCGTGCCGTATGCGGCGGCGTTAGACGGAAATTACTTTAAGATATTTAGCAAGGTTCATCCGACCAAGCGTTTTCCATATGTATCGCTGTTGGTCATGGGTGCGTTTGCCGCATTGTTTTGCTTTTTCAAGCTGGCGGACATCATCGCGGCAATGGTCGTGATCAGGATACTGATACAGTTCCTCGCGCAGATCGTCGGGCTACTAATATTAAGACGAACGAACCCGGACTTTCCACGTCCATTCAAAATGTGGCTCTATCCGATCCCGGCATTGGTCGCGATCGCGGGATTTTTGTTCGTCTTGTTCTCGAGGCCTAACTTTCAGCGGGAGATCAAATACGCGGCAGTGCTGATCGTCGCCGGCGTGATCGTTTATCTGGTCCGAGCTTATACGAAAAAGGAGTATCCGTTTACCGGCCGCGACGCTGCTCCAGCATGACCTATTGGTTTTATGTCAACAGCCCATAAACAACTTGTATTCGTTTTCATTTTTGCTCTGATTCTTACGACCGTCATCGGCGCGCAGGTCCGGCCGGTCAATGACTACGGTGTAAACGGATTGGCGCAAATGCTCCGGCGCCTTCAAACGACCGGCAGTGTGATGATGGTCGGCGCTCATCCGGACGACGAAGACTCCGCGTTGCTGGCCTATCTTGCACGCGGCGAAAATGCCCGCACGGCATATCTTTCGCTTACCCGCGGCGATGGCGGTCAAAACATCATCGGTCCCGAACTGTTTGAGGCATTGGGTGTCATCCGCACCGAAGAGCTTTTGCAGGCACGGCGGCTCGACGGTGCCGAGCAGTATTTTGCACGCGCGTACGATTACGGCTTTTCGAAAACGCTCGCCGAGGCAAAGTCGAAGTGGCCCGAGGACGTGATCAAGTGCGATGTCGTTCGCGCGATTCGATCATTTCGTCCGCTGGTGGTGATCTCGCGTTTTTCCGGCACGCCGCGAGACGGACACGGGCAGCATCAATACGCTGGCTACATCACGCCGATCGCCGTAAAGGCTGCTGGTGACCCGCAACAATGCACCGCTGCAGGTGAACCGTGGCAGGTTAAAAAGTTTTATGTCGAGGGTGGGTTTGGCGACAGCTCGGAGCCGACGCTCAGGATCAACACCGGACAATTTGATCCGATATTGGGCCGCACTTACTTCGAGATCGCGATGGAAGGCCGCAGCCAGCATCGGTCGCAAGGCGAAGGGAGGATCGAATTTCATGGTGACGTTTTTTCGGGCTTGAACCTGGTTGGCGCGGCGAAGGATCTCCGCGAAAAGGATATCTTTGACGGGCTCGACGTGCGTCCGCGCGTCACGGTGGATCATTTTTTCGACAATCCCGATCTAATGCATCCTGAAGGCCGCATCTTGCCGGGATTAGTTTTGCTGTATAAAGAGGCTCGGAGTCATCTGACACCGGAAGGCCGGCACCGAGACGCCGACCTGCTGGACAACGCTGCCGAGGCGATCCGCAATGCATCCGGCATCCAGATAGATGCTCTTGCCGACAGCGAAACAGTCATACCGGGCGGCGATCTGATGGTATCGGTAAAGGCGTTTTTACCGAAGGATAGCGTTGCCAAGATCGGAGACATCACGCTTGCCACACCTTTCACCTGGACGATCGCAAAAACTGCCCCGCCCGAGCAAAACAATGCAGCTTTCAATGCCCGGGAAGTCGCGACGGCTGGAGCTGTTTTTACTGTACATGTTGATCCGACTGCAGAGTTGACCGAGCCATATTGGTTGCGAAACGAGCGAAAGGGTGATCTGTTTGACTGGCTGATAACGCCTTCGCAGACTTTACCGTTCGACCCGCCGGTGATCGTTGCCCAAGTTACCGTGAATATCAACGGGACTGATATAAAGTTCGAGCAGCCAGTCCAATATCGATACGCGGACCCCGCGCGGGGTGAGATCAGGCGCGAGATCAATGTCGTGCCACCGGTCTCGGTTGCCGTTGCGCAAAAGCTGCTGGTCGTCCCGACGTCAAACGCGGTCCAGACAAGACCGCTTGACGTGATCGTTACCAAGAACGTATGCAAGGCGATACAGACAGACGGCGAGCTTACGATCCGCGGCACGTCGGCAGGCTGGACCGCTGAGCCGGTCGCTTCGGGCGGCGATCTCGCAAAATGCGGCGATAAGGTAAGTTCGTCGTTTAAGCTGGTCGTTCCCGCGGGTGCAAAACCGGGGATCTATCCAATTAATGCTCAGGTCGAGGGCACCGGTTTTTCGTGGGGACTGACAACGAACACGGTCGCCTATCCGCACATTCAGACACACCGCTACTACACACCGGCGGTGGCAAGTGTGCTCGTGCTCGATCTCAAAACTATTCCGATCAATGTCGGTTATATCATGGGAAGCGGCGACGAAGTGCCTGAAGCGATACGGCAGATGGGAATGAATGTCGCGATGCTCGGCGAAAAGGACCTCGCTTCAGGAGACCTCTCGAAATACGACACGATCGTCATCGGTATACGTGCGGCGGAAACCCGGCCCGATCTGGTCGCTAACAATAAGCGTTTGCTTGAATACGCGTCGAATGGCGGCAACGTGATCATGCAGTATCAGCGCGGCAACTGGACCGGCCTTGCTCCGTTTCCAGTGACGACGCTGGACCGTCAGGGCACCGCTGCGGGGTCGACGGCGCGGGTCGTCGATGAGAATGCTCCGGTCCAAATACTCGATCCGCAAGACCCGATCTTTAATTTCCCAAACAAGATAACGGACGCCGATTTTGCGGGCTGGGTGCAGGAGCGAAATGCCTACAATTTGGTCACTGTCGATCCGAAATACACGCCGCTGCTCGAGTCCCATGATGCGGGCGAGCAGCCAAACAATGGCGGCCTCGTCATTGCAAAGCTTGGTAAGGGCACCTGGATTTATACTTCGTACTCATGGTTCAGACAGCTCCCGGCCGGCGTTCCGGGAGCTTATCGCATGTTCGCGAATCTTTTAAGCCTGCCTAAAGCTGCACAAAAATAATGATTGACATCCGATGCCGAAAACCATTATTGTATTTGCGGTTCGATAACTTCACCTTATAGCGTGCGACAATTTTTCTTGACCGATTTTAAGCCTTGGTGACTCATCTACCACTCGGTAGTCAGGCTGAAGTTTGGTCTAAGATTCCTCGAAATTTGATCAAACGGAAGCCGTGAAAATCCTTTCACGGCTTTTCGTTCACCCAAGACTTCCTATGACGCTCGAACAAAAAAGAAAAGATATAGATGAGGTCGACGCCGAGATCCTCTCGCTGCTGAGCCGACGTGCCGAGATCGTCCGCGAACTGTCCAAAATAAAGCTGACCGCCGGGCTTCCGATCATCGACTGGTCTCGCGAGGCCGAGGTAATACAGCGCGCCGGACACAACAGCGGTTCGCTAAACGATGATTCCGCCAATAGGATCTATCGGGCCATCCTGCGCGAAGCCCGGCAGCTAGAAATGGACCTTGCGAAAGGTTCGGACAGCACTCGTCTCTCGGTCATACATTAACCGTCACTCGACTACCATCAGGACGTCGCCGGCATTCACCGTCGCACCTTCCTCGACATTTACCGACTTAACTGCGCCGTCCTTGGACGCTTTGATCTCGTTCTGCATCTTCATCGCTTCGACGACGATGACACCGTCGCCTTTTTCGACCTGTTGACCGGCGACGGCGAGAATTCGAACGACTTTCCCGGGCATGGCCGATCTTATCTCGGCGAGGCCCTGATCATGTCCATGTTCGCTGCGCATCCCGCGAAGCCGCCGTGGATCGCTGATCGCGACGCTAAATCGTTTACCACGTATGTCGACCGCGAACGCGGAATTTCTCTCTTGCGGCGGTGCGACGAAAGCCTGGTAGATGTGACCTTCATGCTTGAATAAATAGACGCCGGGTTCCGGTTGGCTGATCTCGAGCGCGTATTCGCGATCGTCGACCCCAGCAAATGTGCGGTCGCCGTCGCGGCGGATCTCGACCCGATGGATCTGACCATCAATTTCAGCCTGGAGTTTCATATCATCAGCGGCGATCGGACGCGGAATATTCGTTGTTGAGCAGTGTCATGAATTCCTCTCGGCGATCATATAGTCGGCGAGGCTTTCGCGGAGCATGTCGAGCGAGAGCATAGGCCGCGATCAACGGCAGCGCGACGGTCGAATCGATGTAGGCGACAACAGCATCCGGAAGTTTTTCGGGGTCGACCTTGCCCCAGCTAACCGCCTCGGCCGGTGTCGCACCGCTCAGTCCGCCGGTGTCGGGCCGCGCGTCCGTAACCTGAAGGAAGTAATCGTGCCCCTTTTCGTCGATGCCCAGGACCTCTTGGATTTGAGGCTCAGTTTGCAGGGCGAAATTCTTTGGGCTGCCGCCACCGAGGATAAATATCGCCGACTTTCCACCTTTTTTCTGCTTTTTGCCGGTGTGCACAACCCCACGTTTTGCCGCCAGGACGATGGCCGCCGTCTCGTTAACGTCGAGGTTTGGGTTGAGAACGAGCTTGCCCCCCTGAAGTTCCATCGCTGCGATATTCATCCCTATCGACGAATCGCCCGGCGACGAAGTATATATCGGCACGCCAAACTCATACGCGGCCGCAAGCAGGCTCTTGTCCTTTATCTTGAGTTTCCGTTCTCGTTCGCGGACATATTTGCCGGCAAGATAGTGAAACTCGGCAGATGACATTGTCCGCTGAAACTCTTCGTTCTCTATGATCCGACGAAAGAACGAATCGGTGTCGAGCAAAACGCGGTAGTCGAAAAATATGTCGTATATGCGAACGACCTCTTCATCACGCAAGATCCGGTCGTCGAGCTTGGCATCGCCCTGATGCAGCGACAACCCGATGCCGAAATGAGTGTCGTGGTAGAGGTTTGCTCCGGTTGATATTATCCAGTCGATGAAGCCGGCCTTGATGAGCGGTATCAGCGCCGAGATGCCGAGTCCCGCCGGCGTCAGCGCTCCGGTCAAGGTGACGCCGATCGTTACGTCGGGCTCGAGCATTTTTCGCGAGAAAAGCTGACATGCCTCGCGCAGCCGGGCGGCGTTGTAGGCCATAAACGACTCGTCGATGAGATCGGCGAGCGTTGTCTTTTTCGAGATCGGCGTCGGGTCAATGCGCTTGCCCGATAAGAATTTGCTAAGTTTTCTTGCCATCGATGTTTTGTAAATGATAGCAACCAAAAAGAAAAAACTCATTCCCCACAGCCGGGAATGAGTCGACTTGTTCAAAAAGCCAGGATCGCGTTTACCAATTGGTGCACCACTTAGCTGTCGAAGCTTTTGCTGAAGCAGCCATTTGTTTGCACGTAGCCGGCAGGCTCGTCTTGCTTTCAGTATTGGCCATATCTTTTAGAGCAATATGAGCCGATTCTATGCTCTCCTTGAGACCAGCCGCAAATTGCGGATACTTGCTTTGAACCGTCATTAAGCAAGCTT
>DASXPW010000270.1:0-4491 GCA_036493385.1 Pyrinomonadaceae bacterium | reverse complement strand
CACACCGGACACTTCGTTGGAAAGTGATATTCCTTTTCTGAGCCATCACGCTTGGAAGTGACAACCTGCAAAACCTGCGGGATGATCTCGCCGCTCTTTTCGATCAAGACAGTGTCGCCGAGTTTTATATCAAGGCGTTTTATCTCGTCCTCATTATGCAAAGAAGCTCGTGCGACCACGGTACCGGCTAGCAGGGTCGGTTCGAGATATGCGACCGGCGTCAATGCTCCCGTGCGGCCAACCTGTACTTGAATATCGAGCAGCTTCGTCGTCGCCTGGCGCGCCGGATATTTGTACGCTATCGCCCATCGCGGAGCCTTGGTCGTGGCGCCAAACTCATCCTGCAGCGCGGTCGAATTTACCTTCACCACGACGCCATCGATCTCATAGTCGAGCGTGTCGCGGATCGGTTCCATCTCGTTCACGAACGCGACCAACTCGTCGAAACCGCCGCACAGCCGAACATGCGGGTTGACGTGAAAACCGTTCTTTCTGAGCCATTCGAAATTTTCCCAGTGTGTTGCGAACATCTTCTGACTGCCGCGCAGCACATCGTACGGAAACATATCGAGCCGACGCAATGCGACGATCGCCGAGTCGAGCATCCGCAGCGTGCCTGATGCACAGTTGCGCGGATTTGCAAACGTCTTCTCGCCCTGCATCTCAAGCTCGGCATTGATCTTCCTAAACTGCGAGCGTGAGAGAAATACTTCGCCGCGGACCTCGGCATGGCCGTCAGTATAATGTTTCAAACGCAACGGTATCGTCTTAACGGTTTTAACGTTCTTCGTTACATCGTCACCGTGGACACCGTCACCGCGCGTAGCACCGACCGTCAATAGTCCTTTTTCGTAGTGCAGCGAGACGCTTAGGCCGTCTATCTTCAGCTCCGCAACGTAGTCGACACTGCGGCCATCCGCTAAACGTTCGCATCGTTCAACAAACGCACGCAGCTCGTCGATGTCGTACGAGTTATCGAGCGACATCAACGGTACAGTATGTGTAAATGGCTTGAGGCTATCAGCCTTGCCGCCGACCCGCTGCGTCGGGCTGTCGAACGTAATTAGTTTGGGATTTTCGCTTTCCAGTTGCTTGAGTCTTTCGAGAAGTTTGTCGAACTCGAAATCCGAAATCTCCGGCGCCTCCTTTTGATAATAGAGATCATTGTGACGTTCGATCTCTTCACGGAGCTTCGCCATTTCAGCCGCAAGTCCTTTAGAGCGCACTGATTTCATTTTATTAGAGACAGCACTAATCGAAGACCTTCATCGACGTGTTCCATTTTCGAGTCAGACAAGGTCTCGACATATTCTATAAATAGAGATTTATCGATAGTGAAAAGCTGCGAAACATTAATAACAGAGTCTTTCGGAAGTCCGCTTTGCCCGCGCTTTATCAGCACATTGCCCCTTGCGACTGCAATATTGAGGTTTGTGGTTATGATTGCAACCACTATAGTACCGATTTTGCTACTGTTAAACTGGTTGTCTTGGATAACAAGGACTGGCCGCCTATAACCGAGACCTGATGCGACAGGCTCAGGCAGATCGATCCACCAGATCTCTCCACGACTTATTACCATTCATCCTTCGGAAGCGACATCAGAGCCATTTTGAGAATCACCGGATCTACTGAGGAGTCTTCTTTCGAATACACCTCATTAAGATTAGCGCTTATGTCGTCCGTCTCACGCTTATCCAGATATTCTTCAACGGCAGACGAAAAAAGCTGGCTACGCGAGATTTTTTTTCGTCTTGCAAACTTTTCAGCCCGTTTGAAAAGATTATCGCGAACAGATATTGCGGTTTTCATAGTTCCCAGTATAACCTGAGTTATACCGCAATACAACCCATAAACTCCGCTATCAACCGGTGAAAGTGATGTGTTCCCTGCTCTCGCGTCGGTGAGTAACGGCCGCGGTCGTAATATCGCGAACGGATTCCCTGCTGAACGCTCTCGACAACCGCTTCGTCCTCCAGCTCGACCCGGTGCAGGTCGCCGCCGGCACCGGCGCCAAATTTTGATTCGTCCGAAACGTATATCAGATATCTTATCCGGGAACGCGCAGGCGTTACAGGCTCGACAATATTTACCGACAAACCCCACGCGTAAAAATTCAGCATTATATTGGGGAAAATGAATAAGTATTGGCCCACGATCTCGCCGTTTTGGTCATAGCCGGTCTGTAGGCTTGAATAGCGAAATGTTTCGGTTCTGTACGTACCATAGTCGACAACGTCATTTAAGCCTTTATGCACAAATGGGATGTGAAAACCCTCTAGATAATTCTCACAGTAGAGCGCCCAGTGCGCCGCGACATCATATGTTTTTGTTTCCTTGAGCTGCAGATCCTCGCCCCTGATCCTTAGGACAGAATGGCGAGCCTCGCCCACAAACTCATTAAACGGCGCGGCCGGATCGCCGGAAACGAAATTATAGCCCGCGCTGTCGGCAACCGTGTATCGATGAAGATCGTCTGACAGGCTCGGGAAATTCTCGGCTTCGTCAAACTCCGGCATCGAAAGAAACTTGCCGTCGAGCGAAAATCGCCGACCATGATATTCGCACCTAATCAGATTAGCCTCGCAAGGCTTTTCAACGAGTATTTTGCCGCGGTGCGTACAGACGTTTGAGAGACAGTTCAGGGTTCCGTTCGATCTTGAAAGCAGTATCGGCTCATCCAGAAAACCTGGCAATATGACAGCCGGGTAAAGCGCCTCCTGCCCGTTGACGCGCCCCAGAAAATGCCAACATTTGGCAAATATCCTATCCTTTGACAACTCGAAATATCCCTCGTCCGTATAAAACTTCGATGGCAGCGTCCATGCCTTTTTGATGTCAAGATCGATCTCAAATTCGGGCATGGTTAGTCCTCAAAGAACAGATATGCCGGGGAGCGATCATCGCGGCGAAAACCCCGGCAGATGAAACCGTCCGTGAGCGCCGACTCGAATTCCGAACGGATGCGCAATTGCTCGCGGCGAGCGGCTTTTGCGTTGCGCGATACCAGTTGATACCAGTCGGCAGGTACGGTGACTTCTCTCGCCACGCGTCTGGTTTCGATAAACCCATCGCCCGCCGAAAGAGTATTTACCTTGGGGCTTTCAAGCTCCCATTCGGCAAAGAGGCGGTCGGTCGCCAATCCGACCTTTTCGGTCTCTTGCGGCGCCGAGATGTAATCGACTCCATAAAAATTCTCCTTATACTCACGGACCGTCGCACCGAGTTTTTCGAGATTAAAAAATGCGTTTCGCGCTTTAACGGGTTCGAACGTCCATTTTATAAGCCGAACGCCCTCCGATATCGATCGCTCACGCTGCGCCCATTTTAACTTCGCTCCGACGCCGGAACCCTGATAGTCAGCCCTGACGGCCGTCATGTGCGAGTAAAAGGCCTTTTGCCCACGCAAAAACGCCGGAACGCTCAGCACGAAACCAACCAGTACCTTCGCTGAAAAAGCTCCCAATACAAATCCGCCCGCGCTCTTTGTAACGACCAGGTGTCTGACCGGTGAGATCTCGATGTCTGGCAGGGCGAAAACATCCCGCTGCAACTGAACGCACGCGGCCAACTCATCAAGGGTCGTGCATTCTCGAATTTCGATTTCGACTTCGATCGGCATAAAACGCGCTTTAAGGTCGCCAAAATGGTACCAGATTCGATTTTGTCGTCCAAAATTTATCCTTAACTTTATTGCTTCGGATTTGGTAAAATAGACTTGGCGCTCCCTGCCTGCCGCCTTTTCCTAATGTCAACTACGTCCGATCTTGAGCTTCAAGGTTCATTGCATGATCATCCGATCGTTGAGGTGATCGTCGAGATCGCGGCCGCGCGCCTGAGCGGTTCGCTAAAGATCTCGAGCGCAAACAAGAAAGCCATTGTCTATTTTGGATCGGGAATCGTTCTATTCACTGTTTCGAATGAGAGGGCGTTCCGCTTGCTTGAATTTCTTCTTGCCGATGGCGCCGTCGATCGGCAATTCTTGAACGAGGTCTCGAACGCACCCAACGATCTGGAGTTGGCCGAACGCATCGTCTCGGCAAAACGGCTCTCTGTGCTGGAAATGAACAAGGTCGTCCGCCGTCAGTGCGAGTCGATCGTCGCGGCGCTGATCGAATGGACGGAAGGCGGATGGACCTACAGCCCTCACTCGCGACTCCGCTCGGACATCGAACATAATCTCGACGTTCGGCGACCGATGATCGAATATTCGAGAAAGTTTTCGCCGGACGCCGTCGCCAAACGATTTAAGAGTATGAACGAATGGTTTGTTGCGAATGCCGGCGTAAACGGCATTGAGCTTCAACCCCATGAAGCGTTCGTGCTGTCCCGGTTTGATAATGGTCAGCTCACCATCGGGCAGTTGGTCGCGCTCGGCGGCCTGTCGCAAACCGCGTCAATGCACGCGGTCTATTGCCTTTGGATCGCCGGATTTCTTACCCGCCACGGCGGCAATCCTGCGTTTCCAGAGCACCGGATATCACAGTTGAG
>DASXPW010000269.1:0-6948 GCA_036493385.1 Pyrinomonadaceae bacterium | reverse complement strand
GTCCCAATTTGATGGCAGCGTCGCCAAGGCCGCCGAAAGCATGGGCGTCGACCGGAGCCACCTCTACCGTCGTATGCGCAGCCTCGGCATAATAGCCAAATGAGCTCGCGCAAGCCGATCAATCATATAAATTTATGCTAAGCGTCTACTCGACGGACAGGTTCAAATTTGGCTGGAGTTTCTTGTTGCTGCTTCTGACCTTTGTTGGCAGTGGCGGTGCGCAGTCGACCCAAAAGACGGTCACTATCACGATCGACGATCTGCCGGTCGTTACCGAGCGTCAAGGAACGAAAAACCGCGTCGAGATCACTAAAAGTCTTTTGCGAAATATAACCTCGGCGAAAATGCCGGTGATCGGTTTCGTCAATGAGAATAAGTTGTACGTCGACGGAAGGCGGGATGAATCGCAGGTCGATCTGCTCCGGATGTGGCTCGACGCGGGGCTGGAGCTTGGTAACCACACGTATTCCCACGCAAACATTGACAACGTTGGCCTGCCAGCCTACAAAGACGAGATTCTAAATGGCGAGACGATCACCAGGCAGCTTTTGCAGGAGCGAGGTCGAGCAATTCGATATTTTCGTCACCCGTTTCTCAGAACCGGAAACACGCTCGAGATAAAGGCCGAGCTTGCGCGATTTCTCGCCGATCATGGTTACAAGATCGCGCCGGTCAGTATCGACGACTCGGACTATATTTTTGCGCGCGCATATGAGCGCTCTATCGACAAAAGCGATAAGAAACTCGCGAAAAGGATCGGCGACGACTATCTCACTTACATGTACCAAAAGATCGCATACTGGGAGAAACAATCGGACCGGCTGTTTGGTCGCCAGATCGCTCAGATCCTGCTGATCCACGCGAGCTTGATGAATTCGGAATATCTCGGACGGCTCGCTCAAGTCTTTCGCCGTCGCGGCTACAAGTTTGTCGATCTCGATACCGCACTCAAAGATGAGGCTTATCGGCTGCCCGACGAATACACGCGTCCGGCCGGCATCTCGTGGCTGCATCGCTGGGCCCTGGCAAATGGCCGCGAATATCTGGTGCCGAATGAACCCCGCGTTCCCGATTATGTTATGAAGCTGTCGGGATTTACCTCTGAATGAGCACGGACGGATCAAATGCCGTACGCAAAATGATTGACTTCCACCGCAGTTAGGCGCAATTATTCGATATTCAAACTTCAGGGGGGACTCGCACAAATGAAAAGCTTCCTTTTGTTGTTGCTATGTGGCGCTGCTGCAGTAAGCCAGTCGCCCACGTTTTATGGCGACAGGTCCAAGTCGGCCTTTTATCCAAGTACATGTCCGGGATATGACTCGGTCGCGCCAAGCGATTGGGTTACCTTTACTGACCGGGACGCGGCTGAAAGGCAGGGTTTCACTCTCTCGCCGTGCCCGGCTCCTGCTTCGCCGGCCAAGAAACCGCTCGCCCGCCCGGTGTCTTCGGTCAGGACAGTCTCGACGAGACCAGTTTCGCTGTCGCGGGTCGTCGCGATGACTTCGGCGCCCGAGGAGTGGCTCGGCAAGTTTGTTACGGTTGAGGGAAACATTAATATCACAGATCGATGGCGTTTCGACGACAAGACCGATGCCTTTGTGATCAACGATAGCTCGGGGTCGTTCTTCTTATACATGGCGAAGGGTACCGCGAAGCCCCTGCGAGAGCTGATCTTGAAGCAGCCGAAAGGGAACGTGCTACACGGGCGATTTTCGTTTCTTCTCGACCGGCAGCGCTATTTGGTTTCGAATACGGTTTATGGGCGGATGGTGACGTATAACATAAAGACGCCGTGACGGATTACGAGAATTAGAAAAGGCTGCGAGACGTGCGCAGCCTTAAGTCTTCGATCTTAATGGTACACCCGGCATGATTCGAACATGCGACCTCTTGATTCGTAGTCAAGCACTCTATCCAGCTGAGCTACGGGTGCAAAAACGAATAATTAGACTATCGGGAAGGGGTTAGCGATGTCAAGTTTTCTTAACCTGCCGGCGCGTTCAATTTTGCTGATCAAGAAGCCTTCATCATCGTATTGTCTCGCGTAAATTCGCGGTTCCAGTTTTAAGTCTTAAAACGATACCCACGAAGAAACACGAAATAGATCTAACGGAAACGAAAAAGATCCAACACCGGTCTCGATCAGCGGGCGAAGTAGCCGGGACGGGTGCGTGAGATCAGGTTCGGATTTTCGGTTTTGATCGAGATCGTGCGCCATTTGCCGTCGTGTTTTTCGTTTTGCGGCTGGTATTCAATGGTGTAGAGCGTTCTGATGTCGGCGGCGACGGTCGCGTACAGGTTGCCCATGTCCTCGAGATGGTTTATCGCGTGAAGTGTGCCGCCGGTGCGGTCGGCGACGAGCTGAAGGCGAGTTCGTGAGGCTTGATACATCGCGACCTGCCGGGGCGTCGGATCGACGAGCCTTGCCGGGTCGCCCGTTGGCAGCGCCAGCGGGTAAATGGTCACACCAAGCAGGTCGGCCTTTCGCAGGACCTTTGTCAGGCCGTCGCTCTTTTCGGGTACGATCGCGGTCGGTACTTGTGCATCAGATACCTTCGCCAGTGCGTCGCGATCATCATCCTGCGCCGCGGTGTCGACCCCGTCGGACAAAACGATTATCGCTTTTCGACGATTGCCCTCGTGGGCAAGTTTGTCCAAAGAAAAATCAAGCGCTTTGTAAAACTGGGTTTTGCCGCGCCCGTTCGAGACATCGATCGAATGCGCGACGGTTGAACGGTCAGTCGTGAAATCGTTCCGCAAATTTATCTTGTCATAGAATTCGACGACCGCGACCCGATCGTCCGGTGAGAGAGCGTCGAGAAATCGAAACGCCGACATTTTCATGACCTGGCGCATTGGCAGCGTCGAGCCACTCATGTCAAGGAGCAGAACGACACTGAACGGAGCCGTCGAGGGCTCAAAGCGAATGATGTCCTGCCGAACGCCGTCCTCGTAAAGCCGGAAACTGGACTTATCGAGGTTTGTTACCGGGCGGCCGCGCTGATCGACGACACCGACGTTTAATCGGACGATCGACGTGTCGATCTTGACCGTGCCGTCATCCTGGGCGGCGACAAATGAAAAAGCCGCGAAAAACAGCAGCGGCAATAGGATCATCCTCATACGCGGCATAAAGCTCTTCGCAATCAGACGCCGTAAATGGTCATTTCGGTTGCTTGCTCGGCGAGTCTGGCGGGAAGTCCTTAACATTCTAGCACTTGTGATCTATAATCGCTGAAAACCCAGAGAGGCCGCATCCGCTTTCTCGCGCCGCCCGTATTCTCGACCTTTTGATGGCTGACGATCATGCTCTATCGCCCGAATTTTTGCTCCTACTGCGGTGAAAAGATCGAACGGGCGAGATGGCCGATATTGGCGAGCCGGCGCTTCTGCGACCTCTGTCAAACCGACCACCAAACCGCCGATTGGGCGCCTCGGATCGCGGTAATACTCGCCCTCGCTTTTGGCGCTGCGGGGATCGTCGCTCTCTATCGGCCGGCTCAACATGCTGAAAATGTGAGTTTTAAAGCTTCTTCCCAGTCGGGAGCCACGTCGACCCCGGGTCAAAATAATGCAACGCCACGGGCCATTTCGCAATCCCAAACAGTGCCTGATATCACCGAATCGCAACGATCGCCATCGGCGCCGCCCTTCACGCTAAAAGGAGCACCGAAGGTTACTGAGGTGGATGCAGTTTATTATTGCGGTGCGGCGACGAAAAAAGGCACGCCTTGCACGCGACGCGTCAAACGTGCGGGCGAGCGTTGCTGGCAGCACCAGGGAATGCCGGCAATGGCCGAAAATGCTCAAAAAATAATGAGATAATTCGTTTGTAAACTGGGTTTAACGATTGATGTTTGGCCGGTTTTGTAAGAAAATGTTCCGTTAGGCCTGTTCACTCCGTCCATTTTCGAACAAGATGAAAAGTTTAGCCCCTAATTCTTTGATCCAGAACCGTTATCTGATCGTTCACCTCATCGGAAAAGGCGGAATGGGCGAAGTTTACCTTGCAGTCGACCAAAGACTTGGAAGTGCCGTGGCCTTGAAGCGAACTTTTTTCGCTGACGACGAGATGTTGGGGAATGCTTTCGAGCGGGAAGCACGCATTTTGGCGCGGCTTCGGCATCCGGTTCTCCCAAAGGTAAGCGACCATTTCGTCGAGAACGGCGAACAGTATCTCGTGATGGAGCATATTGCGGGTGAGGACCTTGCAAAACGTCTCGAGACCGCGCAAAAGCCTTTTCCTCTCAGTTGGGTGCTATTTTGGGCCGACCAGCTATTGGATGCTCTTGCTTATCTTCATACACATGAGCCGCCGATCATTCACCGCGATATCAAGCCGCAGAACCTGAAGCTGACGGACGAAAATCACATTGTTCTGCTCGACTTCGGGCTGTCGAAAAATACGGCCGGCCAGACAAAGACGTCCGGCTCGTCCGGCAGCGTCGTCGGGTACACACCTCATTACGCTCCGATGGAGCAGGTCCGCGGCACGGGGACGGATGCCCGAAGCGACCTTTACTCGCTCTCGGCAACGTTGTACCAATTGATGACCAACACGATCCCGGCGGACGCGTTAACGCGCGCCGACGCTCTGCTCAACGGTAGTTCGGACCCGATAACGCCGTTGGACCAGGTCAACCCGGAAGTCCCTCACGAGGTGTCGACCGTTATCCTCCACGGAATGGAGGTCAGCCAGGAAAAGCGATTTCCGGATGCGAAATCCATGCAAAAGACGCTGAGAAAAGCCTACTCGGAAATGCAGCAGGCAATGTCGGCGCAGACAATGGTTTACAATTCCGGCTCGGACTTTACGTCAAGGATCGAGCAACCTTCAGGAAACACGGATGTGGCTGATCATCACAGCCAGCCGGGCACGGGCCCTGATTCGGAATCGACGCGGATCAAGTCGGAGCCGTCAGTTCCGACGCCGGTTATCGCTGCCGAAACGCCAAATTTTGCGGAAACGATACGTTACGACGGGCCGATCGTTGACAGTCTTTCGCGTCAGGCGGATATCAAGACCGAAGTTTACAGCGCCGGCAACTCGCCGTTTGCGCCCGAGTTGGCCTCGCCGCCTGTCGAACCGACTCCGACGCCTACGAATTTCTCTTCAGACCCTGTAAGTGTTCCGACGCCGCCCGCGGAAAACTGGGACGCTACCATTGCCGGCACGCCCAACGGCGGCTACTCGGCCGATGCGACCGTTGCGAATATGGCGTTTGACGCCGGGGCGCCGGCAACGCCTTACGGCGAAGCTACGACAAATTATTCGTCGACACCGGCGCCGGCAGCAGATTCATACTCGACGGAAGCACATCAGGCTGATGTTTATTCGAGCCCTTCAACACTGGACGCTGCGCCTGCGCAGGCATTCGTTTCACAGCCGACACCGGCACGGGCACAGCCGAAGAAGAAAACTTCGAAGGCACTTTGGGTAGTCGGCGGATTGGCGATACTCTTCTTTTTTGGGCTCGTTGCAGCCGGCGGAGGCTGGTTCGTGTATACGAATTATTTTGAAGCAAGCGCCCAGCCGTCACCGACGCCGGAACCGACACTTGAGGTGACGCCAACGCCCGAGCCGACGTTTGAGGCCGCTACAAATACGAATTCTAACAGTACGACGGCTGAGGCAAATACAAGCGCTAATTCAAACAGCGCCATATTTGTTGAACCGACGCCGGAGCCGACTACCGAGACAGTAACGCGCGTGGAGCCGTCGAACCCGCGCGAAACTCCAAATATCGAGGTTAGGAAGACGCCAAGGACCAATCAGACAGCAGCTAAGCCGACTCCGAAGGCTACTACGACCACCAGTAAACCGAAGATTCTTCAATAAATGGGAGATCTGATAATGATCGGAAAACTCGATCTAAGACCGTTCACGCTTATAGTGTTTTGTCTCGCGCTTCTCATCCCTTCGACGGGCGCCATAGCCCAATCAAAGAAGGATAGAAAGCAGGCTCAGCAGTTAGCGCAGGATGCGTTAAAGGCATATAACCAGAAGAATTACCGCATTACCGTCGATAAGGCCGCCGAGTCGCTGGCGCTGGTGCCGGTCAATGCAGATCTACATTTCTGGAAGGGCTACGCTCATTATTATCTTAAGGAGTTTGACAACGCCGTCAGCGAGCTTGATCTTGCACTCTCGCAGGGCTTTAAACCGCTCGAGGTATATCGTGTGCGTTCTCTCGCAAAGTTTGAGAAAAAGGACTATGAAGGGGCACTGGCCGATTTTAACGAGGGCTTAAAGCTTGATCCGAACAATCTGACGTTCCTTGTCGGCAAGGCGGAGATCAGCTTCGATCAGAAAAACTATCCCGATGCGCTGGCCAGTTATCAGGTCGCGCTCACGCAGGACCCGAACAACGCCGGGATCTATTTTGACGTCGCACGAACCCAAGCGATGCTCGGAAACGCCAAGGCGCAGTCGGATATGGCGCAGGAGGCGATCAAGCGTAATTACCATCATTTGGGTGACGCATACTATCTCGCGGCCGACGGTTATATTAAGCAAAAGCGATATGAGGACGCCGAACAGGCATTGATCAATGCGGTCAGCCGCTGGAAAGCCAACAACCTGAAGCCTCAGGATATGTATACGGCCTATCGGTTGCTGGGCGACATCTATCGTCGACTCAGCCGTTTCGACGACGCGATAAAGATCACAAAACAGGCCATTGCCGATTTTCCGAATGACGGCAATTTGTACACCGACGCTTCGTGGTATTACAGCCTTGCCGATCGTAATAAGGAAGCAATAGAAGCCGCACAGGCCGGTATACAGTTTTTGCCGAACGAGCATTTGGGCTACACGAATCTTTGCCGGGCGTATAACGATGCCGGACAATTTCCGTTAGCAATAAATAACTGCAATGCTGCGTTGAAGATCACGCCTGACGACGGTGAAACAGACTTTTATCTTGGCCGGGCTTATGAGGCAAC
>DASXPW010000268.1:0-2982 GCA_036493385.1 Pyrinomonadaceae bacterium | reverse complement strand
TTGGGCAATGCACGTAACGCTCGGTCGGTAAACGCCCAGAACTCGGGCAATGTGCTCCTGCGTCAGTTTCAAACGTCCTCTCGGGCATCGGTCCTGGAGCATCAGGAGCCATGTGCAAAACCGCTCTTCCACCGAATGATGAGCATTACAGGCCACCTTCTGCGAGATCTGCCGAATGTAAGACTGGATGTACTCGTGAAAAAGCAGATTGACCCAGCCGAGGTCCTGCGTTTCCTTTTTCAGCGCATCGCGTCCGATCTTCAGGGCCGTGCCGGGACCGCAGACCTGCACCCAGTTGGCGGAAAGGCCGGGATAGTAGAGGGCCAACAGGCCGACGGCGCCTTCATGGCCCGTGATCGAAACTTCGATCGTTCGTCCATCTTCCAATATCTGAAGCTCGGACATCGCCGCCGTTTCGGGAAAGTACAGATATTCGACGTCTTCGTCCGGTCGGTAAAGGTATTCGCCCGAGTCGAACGATACCTTTTTCGTATGCGGCTCGAGCTTTCGGAGTACGCTGCCCGGCAGCTTTTTGATCAGATCGTTAAAAGCGGGGAACGGCATTTTATCGATGCTGCGAAGTGAGGTACCGCCCGCAAGTGAAGTTTGTCGCGCCGCGGCCGGCGCAACGCGAAGATGACGCGTTTCAAAGCTATTGCTTATCTTCGGTGGCTCGATGTTAAAGCTGCCCATTTTGTTCTCCCATTGATTATGAAAAAAAGACCTAACTATCGATCTCGCGAATGTCGAGCATTACGATCTTTTCGGGCGGAAAATCATTAGTTTGAAACGCCCGCGTCAACGTTACCTTTGTCCGTGCGACGGCCTGATCAAAAAAGCAGTCGAAAACGAAGCTTTCGGCGGCCTGGTCGTTCTGGACGAAACGTCGGAAATGCCGTCTGAGGTCCTGACAATTGGTAAATCCCGCCATCTCAAAGAAGTTCTGTCCCACAAGAGAACCTTCCTGATCAGGTTCACCAATGCGAGTCCTCGAGTAACGGACGGTCCCGTTATCGTCGAGTTCGAAAAAACCAAATGTCGCCCCAGGTAAACTCGTTGACACTGCCTTCATCTATGATACTCTCCCGCCTCCGCTCTCCCGACTCGCTACATGCAGGGGCCGTCAGCTATCCGAGAAACCTGGCGGTCCCACGCCTGGACGAAATGCCGTCGGCGGCTGATCTTGGCCAATCTGATCTCGTTCTAACAGCTCGAATTTATCTGCCGGGTAAAAAGACCGACCCGTCTATACCGCGAACGTGCCCGGCACCATCACGATCGCCTCGTGCGTATTTGAAAGCACAACTATTGCAGACGAGACCCGCCCGTACTATCGGGAAGATTTGCATCCCGATTAGGGAAAATCCCTATGCAAAAAAAACGGGGAGCAGCCAGCTCCCCCATTCGACATCCGAAGCCGCATGGCCCTTCGCCACCCATTATGCGAATAGACCGCGGCCTCGAGACACAAAATCGCAAAACGCGATATTACAAAAAGCAGATGTGATAATTTATTGCACGGCGAGTACCGACGATGAAATCGGGAGTTTAGGCATGAGACTAGGGAAAATCCCTACGACTCCTTTAATTGTCTTCCAGCCAGCCTTGCAAGATCGCATACCGGACGATGTCGATCCGGCCACGCAGATTCATTTTTCTCATCGCGTTGGCCTTGTGAGCTTCGACGGTTTTGACGCTCAGATCCAGCCGCGCGGCTATTTCCTTATTGCTAAAGCCCCACGCAATGAGCCTGAGAACTTCTGCCTCGCGACCCGTCATCTCGAGGCGCCGGTCGCCCCGAAGCCCCCGGTGAAGAAAGCCGCCGATCACTTTGTCTCTCAGCGTCGGGTCGAGATATGCGTTTCCGCCGCCGACCGTCCTGATCGCGTTGACCAACTCGGCCGGAGCACTTTGTTTGAGAACGTAGCCGCTGGCGCCCGCTGCAATGAGCTGTTCGAGAAAACTGTCGTCCGAGTGACGAGTTAGCGTAAGGATCTTGATATCGGGAAATTCGGCTTTGAGCCTGCGTGTCGCCTTGAGGCCGTTCATTTCCGGCATTGAGATGTCCATGACCACGACATCGGGCCGCTTCTCTCGAACCGTTTTGATGGCGGCCGAGCCGTTACCGGCCTCACCGATCACGCGCATATCTGACTGTGCGTTTACGAGCATTTTAATGCCCTCTCGCACGGTCGAGTGGTCTTCGGCAAGAACGACGCTTAACATTTAGCCCTCCTTTTCGTTAACGGAAGTCACTGCGGACATCGCTGGGGGCGGGCGATGCCTTGTGATCAAAACAGATCAATGTCAATTAGCCGATAGGATACCATAATCGGCCGCCCGCCAACCGCTCCCGTCTCGATATACCGGTAAACGGCCGAGATCTGCCCTTTCGGCCGGCGGCAGGCTGAGAATCGGCGGCGAATGTGATAAACTATTATGTTGCTATAGTTTCGAAATTCCGGCTGCCTTAGGCGATCTCACGCATTTGGCGAACCGGAGTTCGTATAACAGGAAGTAAGACAATTATGAATCAAGAAAAATATCAGATCGGCGATACGCTGGAGATGTTGTGCAGCTCTTGCGATATCGACCAAACCCACACGGTCGAGGCGGTAACCAAGAGCGGAAAGATAACACGCGTGATCTGTAATGTTTGTTCATCGACAAGCTCATTCACACGCGGCGTCAAATCGACCGTGACGGTTGGCAAGGGACGCACGGCAGCGCCATATGATCGCACACGCAAGTACCGCCGCGGACAGGCCATGATGCACAATAAATTTGGCCACGGAGAAGTGACGGCGGTTCTAGACACGCAGAAGATCGATGTAGCGTTCGGTGATGGAACGCGAAGGCTGATCCACGACCAACAATAATAGAATGGGCGGTGCCGATGGCCGCCCGATGCTCATATTTTATGACCAAACGAATGATCAGAGTAGTAAAGCGGGACACACCGGTCCCAAAATCCGACGTGCA
>DASXPW010000267.1:0-3033 GCA_036493385.1 Pyrinomonadaceae bacterium | reverse complement strand
GATGTCCCGACCGGCTACACAATAGTTCCACGTCGCGTTGTCGGTGATACAAAAGCGACTGCGATCGCGGGCGCACCGGCTTCGGCTTACGACGTGCCGATGTTGAATGTTCATTCTTTCGGCGACAAGACACGTGAGCTTAAGATCAAGTTTACCGGCGATCTTCAGGGACTGGAAGGTAAGGCTTATCTGACCTATAAGAAAGGTGGGACGCGCGTCAAAATGCATTTTGACGATATGAACAAGGTTCCTAAGGGCCAACGATTCGTGCTTTGGGCGGCTTCTCCGGATGGAACTTACACACGTCTGGGCCAGGTCTGGAACGGCGGAAAGAAGGACGAGGCAGAGATCAATACTCTGACGCCGCTTGACGACTTTGGTCTGTTCATGACGGTCGAGGGCGGAGAGGTAACGATTCCTACCAGCAAGATCTACTCGACCTTTACCGTGACGCCAGTTCCTTAGAACGGCCGGTTTGATCAAATGATAACGAAACGGGGCAAACGCCCCGTTTATTTTTTAAGCGGGAAAATTGCCGTTCGCAAGTAATACAGTGATTTCAAAGGTGGATCGCCGTCTCTCTATAACTGATATGGAAACAATTCATTTAGCCGCACTTTCAAGCGGAACGGTAGTTGCAGTTCCTCAGTAAACCAACAAGGGAAGATCATTGTTGGAACACTCAGAGTGTTCTCACAATTTATATCCGAGTGAGTGGGGGAAGAAATGGATAACGAACAAAAAGATCAGAGAAATACATCGTCGACCGGCCCGGTGCCGGAATCGGTTCCTGGGAATAAAAGCATGGGTACGAGTACTCCGAATGCGGGCACACCTGCTCCGCGAAATGCCGCTCCGAGCACGCCTGCGACAAACGTCGGCAGCGCCGCGGACCCGGGAAATAAATTAAAAGACTCAGCGACGGACCTGTACGAGCATGCGAAGGACACGGCGAGCGACTCCTACGATGCCGTTGCAACCAAGGCAAAGACAGCCGTCAACGAGCAGAAAAACCAATTTTCGGCGGGCCTCAAGACAGTAGCGGACAGCATCAGGCACATGGGCGGGCAATTGCGAGACGCACCCGAGTCAAATCGTTTGACGGACGTTACGTCCGACTTTACGGGCAAAGCAGCCGGGACGATCGACAACGTCGCCAACTACTTTGACCGAAAGGACCCGAGAGAAATGGTCCGGGACGTTCAGGGGTTTGCCCGCAGGAACCCGGCGATATTTTTTGGGACGGCATTTGCACTGGGACTGCTCGCGGCCCGGTTTTTGAAGAGCTCGAAACCGGATCAAATGTCCCATACCTCAAATATGCCGATGGGCCAACCGAACACTGCACTCCCGGCGTCTGCGAATCGGCCTGAGGGAGGTGCATTGCCGCAGACTTTTTAGTCCGGCAAGGAGGTTTTTATGATGCAGCAACCGATGACAAAGGATGAACGGGGTATCGGCGACCTCTTTTCGGAACTAGCGAATGAAACGGGCACGTTGATAAGACAAGAGGTTTCGCTGGCACAGGCCGAGATGACCAAAAAGGCGACCGATGCCGGAAAGAATGCGGCGTCGATCGCCATCGGAGGATTTGTTGGATACGCAGCTTTTCTGGCGCTGCTGGCGGCAATTATCGCGGTCCTGTCAATCGCGATACCGGTTTGGCTCGCGGCGCTGATCGTTGCGATCGTGGTAGGTGTCGTTGCGTTTTATATGATCAATTCTGCCCTCGCTAAGCTCAAAAAAACCGATCTCGCGCCGCGTGAAACCGTTACAACGCTTAAGGAGGATGCACAATGGCTGAAAAAACAAGTGAGTTGAACCGAGCGGACTATGATGCGATGGCGGCCGGCAGGACCGAAGATCTGACACACGACGTTCCACCGAACGGCGAACTTGCGGCCGCGAAGGCAGGTGAGCAGACCGAGCATATTAAGGCTCAGATCGAAGAGACGCGTGCTCAGATGGGCGAGACGATCGACGCGCTCCAGGAGAAGCTTAGCTTTTCGAACCTCTCAGAGCAGGTTTCTGATCACGTCAGTAATGCTATCGAAACAGCGACAAACACAATGTACGATGCCACAGTCGGCAAGGCGGTAGGATTTATGAAAAATATGGGAGACGGAATATCAAATTCAGGTTTTGTTAGAACGGCGAAGGAAAACCCGCTGCCGTTGATCCTTATCGGCCTCGGGGCCGGGATGCTCGCCTACGGTTCGTTCTCGGGCAAGCGTCGTTATGCAAAGCGGTATGCACCGCCGGAACGGATACCAAATGAATCGGACGCCTACGCCGAGCCAGGTGTGCTGGCAACAGCTCAGAGCAAACTGAGCAGTGCGGGCGGTAAAGTTACTAACGCTGCAAATACGGCGTACGAGGGCGTCTCGAACGCGATGAATACGGCGTACAGCAGTGCCAGCGACGTTGCCAACCGAGCCTATTCAAAGGCCGGTGAGCTGGGTTCGATGGCGGGCGACACGTACGATCGATATCTGCAGGAAAATCCGCTAGTTCTCGGAGCGGCGGCATTCGCTGTTGGCGCAGTCGTCGGGCTGGCGATACCGTCGACCGACTACGAAGGCGAACTGATGGGCGATACGCGCGACGAGCTTCTACGCAAAGCGCAGAACACCGGATCAACACTTATCGACAAGACGAAGCATTTGGTCGACGATGCTGCTCAAAACATTTCAAAGAGTACGCAGCCGATCATTCACTGAAAAAATTCCCACGTAGGTCCGGTGCCGCCTGTCGCGGCATCGGATCATTCAGCGAACATCTCACGCAGTTTTTCGACGATTAAGCGGCGATGGGCCGAATCGATATCGTCGACTTTTTTGACCAGCCGTGTCTTTTCGACGGGCCGGATCTGGTCGAGAATAACGGCACGCGAGGTACCGAGAAAATCGACCGGAACGCGCGTCGGATAAAGCAGATCGGTCGAGGCGATCGGAGCGATCAAGACCGTCGACAAATGACCGTTCATCTCGTCCGGGGAAACTACCGCCGCAGGACGAGTATTCTTAGGATCTT
>DASXPW010000266.1:0-7135 GCA_036493385.1 Pyrinomonadaceae bacterium | reverse complement strand
CATCGTTTTCTGGCGTAAGAATAAACACAAGCGGGAGGCCGAAGCCGATCTTTCCTGAGTGCCGGCACGACATCGCGTAAAGCGGCTGTTTATCGTTTATGGAATATAACTCGTGGGTACCGCTGCTTCCCGAACAGGCCTCGTCATTCGCGTGGCAGGTCGACCTGCTGTACTTCTACCTTATCCTTGTTAGCATTGCGTTCGCGATCCCGATCGGTGTCGGTATCTTTTATTTCATGATCAGGTACCGGGAGCGCGAGAAATTTGCCTCGACCGAGGGCATCCACGGTTCGATAGTTCTGGAAACCACCTGGTCGATCATTCCGTTCCTGGTTTCGATGACGATCTTTCTCGGCGGAGCGTATGTTTTCTTCAACCAGTACACTATCCCGAAAGATGGAATGGAGATCTATGTCGTCGGCAAACAGTGGATGTGGAAAATTCAGCACAGCACGGGCCAGCGTGAGATAAACGAACTTCATATTCCCGTCAACACGACGATCAAGCTGACGATGACCACCGAGGATGTCATCCACGATTTTTATGTGCCCGCGTTTCGGACAAAGGCCGACATCGTGCCCGGCCGCTACAGCTATCTCTGGTTCACGCCGACCAAGCCGGGCAAATATCATCTCTTTTGCGCCGAGTACTGCGGCCTGAACCACTCGGGCATGGGCGGCTGGGTCTACGTCATGGAGCAAAAGGATTTCGACAACTGGCTCGCCGGCAACACCTCTGGCCAGACGCCGGTCGAGATGGGTAAAGACCTGTTTTATAACAAGCTCGGCTGCGCCTCGTGCCACGCCGGCGGCCCCGCCCAGCGCGGCGCCAAGCTCGAAGGTATTTACGGCAAGGAGGTCAAGCTGACCGGCGGAGGCACGGTCATCGCCGATGACAATTACATCAGAGAGTCGATCCTTAATCCGACCGCGAAGGTAGTCGACGGCTTTCAGCCGATCATGCCAACCTTCAAGGGGCAGGTCACTGACGAGCAGCTAAACGGTTTGGTAGCATATATTAAGTCTTTAAGCGGTGTGACGGGCTCGGGCTCAACCAGCACGTCGACGACAAGTGCTCCGGCGGCGAATACGGCGAGTAATTCTGCCTCGCCGGCGCCGACTAGCAGCGCAAACACGTCGCGAAGGGCCGATCGCGGCAGCAACTCACAGGGCAGCAACCCGAACGCAAAGGCTCCAGCCCGCAGGCCACAGTAAGAGAGTTATGCAGAACGCAGAAGCATTGAACATCGATCATATCGAGAGGCCGAAAAAGAATTACTTGAACAACGGCACGACGCTTAAGTCCTGGCTTTTGACCAAGGACCATAAGCGTATCGCGATCATGTATCTGATCACCGTTTCGTTGTTCTTTATGACGGGCGGGATCTATGCCGCGACCATCCGTCTTGAGCTTCTCACCCCGGCGAGCGACCTTTTGAATACCAATACCTATAACAAGGTATTCACCGCTCACGGTATCCTGATGATCTTCTTTTTCCTGATCCCGGCGATACCGGCCGTGCTTGGTAATTTCTTCCTGCCGATCATGATCGGCGCCAAGGACCTGGCCCTGCCGCGTATCAACCTGCTCAGTCTTTATATTTATTGGATCGCCGGCGGATTCGCCATCTGGGCACTGCTTCAGGGCGGCGTCGACACGGGCTGGACGTTTTATGTCCCGTACAGCACGACGTTCTCGAATACTTATGTACTGGCGGTCGGACTCGCAATATTCATTAATGGATTTTCGTCCATTCTCACGGGCCTGAATTTTATTGTGACCGTCCACACCATGCGTGCCCCTGGCATGACGTGGTTCCGTCTGCCGCTTTTCGTTTGGTCACACTACGCGGTCAGTCTCGTGATGGTGCTCGGAACGCCCGTTATCGCGATCACCGTGCTTCTGCTCGCGCTTGAGAGGTTTGCCCATATCGGCATCTTCGATCCGGCCATCGGTGGCGATCCTATCTTGTTCCAACACATGTTCTGGTTCTATTCGCACCCGGCCGTGTACATCATGATCCTGCCCGGAATGGGTGTGGTCAGCGAATTGATCCCCAACTTTGCGCGAAAGAAAATATTCGGATACGAATTTGTCGCATTTTCCAGCATTGCTATCGCCGTCTTTGGCTTCCTCGTCTGGGGTCACCATTTGTTCGTCAGCGGCCAGTCGATCTACGCCGGCATGGTCTTTTCTTTCCTGACGATGGTCGTCGCCGTGCCGTCGGCGATCAAGATGTTCAACTGGACCGCGACGCTTTATAAAGGCTCTATTTCGTACGAAACGCCCATGCTCTATGGGCTCGGTTTCATGGGCTTGTTTTTCGTCGGCGGTATGACGGGCCTGATCCTGGGCGCGTTGGGACTGGATGTCCATCTGACGGATACTTACTTCGTTGTCGCTCACTTTCATTACGTGATGGTCGGCGGACAGGTCATCGCCTATCTTGGCGGCCTGCATTACTGGTGGCCAAAGATGACCGGTAAAATGTATTCCGAGTTCTGGGGACGCATTTCGGCGATGCTCGTTTTCATCGGCTTCAACCTGACGTTCTTTCCACAATTCATTCTCGGATTTATGGGGATGCCGCGACGCTACGCTGCATATCCGCCCGAGTTTCAGGTGCTTAACATATTCTCGACCGCCGGGGCCTCGGTGCTCGGCATCGGCCTTGTGATGCCGGTGCTCTATCTGGGACACTCGTTGCTCTACGGCCGAAATGCCGGCGACAACCCGTGGATGCTGCCCGGTCTCGAGTGGCGAACGAGCTCGCCGCCGCCGACCGAGAATTTTGAGACCACCCCGATCGTTACCTGGGAGGCCTACGACTTTGGCGAGGACAGCGGTCTCGATTTCGAAGAGGCGCGGCGACGCGAATTGGCGACAGTAAGTTAATTTCAATTTGCGATTTGCGATTGAAGCGCACTGAGCTTTCGATCGAAAATCGACATTCGAAAATCGCAAATACTAAAAATGGCGAACCACGCATCAACATATTCCGACAAGTTTGTTTACCACGAGCCTGGTCTGCAGCACCAGTTCGAGGACATGAAGCAGCAGGAAGAAAGCGTCTCGATCGGGATGTGGCTGTTCCTCTCGCAGGAGATAATGTTCTTCGGCGGGCTCTTCACGGTCTATCTTGTCTTTCGTTTCCGGTTCCCGATGGCGTTCTCGATGGGCAGCAACCACCTGAACGTCATTATGGGTTTTACCAATACGCTTGTGCTGATCGTCAGCTCGCTTACCATGGCGCTGACGGTATATTTCGCCCAGCGAAACAAGCGAAACTTGCAGATCGGGATGATCGTCCTGACGATGTTGTTTGGTTTGACCTTCCTCTATATTAAGTACCTCGAGTATCACGAGAAATACGTCGACGGCCTCGTCCCCGTCGCCGGGTGGAATCGAAAGGTCAAATTGCCCGGTGCCGATCCCTCGGCTCCGCTTCCGTTCGAGACCGGCGCGGCTGCCGCGTCCGAGCAAGGCGGCGAAGAAGAAAAACCTTACAACAATCCGCGCGGCGCTTTTCAGTGGCGAGAGGGCAGCAAGCTCGTCAATGACGCTCTGGCCGAGGAGAAGGCCGACCCGAACAAAAGGGTTCTGACCGATTATGAACGTGCCGGATATCTCGATCCGACAACGGGTCTGGTCGACGAGTATAAATTTCAGGAAAAGATACGCAGCTTTTTCTGGATCTATTTCGCTCTGACCGGCCTCCACGCGCTCCATATGATCATCGGCCTGGTCTTGATGACCTGGCTGCTCTTGCAGGCGTTCAAGGGGACGTTTAACTCAGAGTATTATTCGCCGGTCGAGATGTCCGGCCTGTATTGGCATTTCGTCGATATCGTTTGGATATTTCTGTTTCCGTTGCTGTACCTTTTAGGGCGGCATCTCTTGGCTGGAGGATAATTTATGGCCGAGCCTCACATGGAATCACAGCACATGCACATCGGGATACCTGGTTATCTCATCGTGTTCGGTATTCTCGTTTTCGGGACCATCCTGACCTTTGTCGTCGCTCTTCAGGACCTCGATTGGATCTTTCCGGGCGCAAACACGCTCGTCGCGCTGGCGATTGCCTTCACGAAAATGTCGTGCGTCATGCTCTTCTTTATGCACGTCCGCTGGAGCCCCAAGCTGATATGGCTGGCCGCCATCTGCAGTTTCTTCTGGCTGTCGATCATGTTTGCATTTACAATGCAGGATTACCTGACACGCGGCCTCGGAGTGTTTTCAACCTAAGCCGTTAATACTTGCGCCACGCAGTTTCGCTGAGTCTCTTGCTTCGCGAGCTTTGCGTGAAACTTCTTCTCGACTCGACCGGCCGGATCGATAGTTTCCCGCCCTCGTTTTTCAACAGTCAATTTCCTGACATCTGCAGCGCGTGTTCGGCAAAACCGGAACGCGCCGCTCGTTCTTGAAATTAGGGAACGCCTTTTTCGCGTGTTAGAATCTACGGTTTGACGTGTTTTCGCGTGCCCCCTTGTCGCGAGAGAGTTATGCAACGACTAACGTTGAGAAAACATCTGAGATTGATGACCTCTGACTTGGGTCGCGGCACTTCCTGGCTTGTCCTTGCTCTCTTCGTTACCGTCGCGTTTTCCTCCTGCACCATTGTAAAGAAACAGTCCAAAACGCCGACCCTGCTTAAAACAGAAGACGCCTCTCAGGCGGACCTCATGAAAGAGGTCACCCGTTTCGCCAGCGTCACGTCTCTGCGCGCCAAGATGGACCTCAAGTTCGAGGACAATTCCTTTGCTCAATTCGGTAGCAAAGAAGAGTATCGCACTGCCGACGGTGAGGTCGTTGTTCAGCGCCCGGCAAATATTCTCTTAAAGGTCCAGGTCCCGGTCATAAAAACCGACGTCGCCCAGATGACATCCGACGGTGCGACATTTCGCGTCGCGGTCCTCAACTGCGGCGGCGGCTCGAAATGCAAAAAGTTTATCAAGGGCACCAACACCGCCGACTATTCCAAGCTTGAAAAGAGCCTCGATGAGAACGACATCGGAAACGGCACGGCGCTGAAAAACGTCAGCTCATTCGTCAACCTCCGCCCCCAGCACTTTACCGAGGCCCTGCTGGTGCGGCCCATCGACCCGGCAAATGTTTACGTCGTCAGCACCATCTTTCAGGTCGAGGAAGACGCCACACAGGCAAAAGAATCGCCGCTTCGCGAAGTAATGCGGGGCTACTACCTGCTCGATGAGTTTACAAAGCAGGCCGACGGCAGCCTGAAGATCGCGCGTCGTTTTTGGTTCGACCGTGTCGGCGGCATTCGCCTGGCTCGGCAGCAGATCTTCGACGCCAAAGCCGAGATCGAGTCAGACATCGTGTACGGCAAACAGGGAAATCTGACCGACACCGGCAGCTACAACAATTTGCCTCTGCGCATACAGGTCACACGGCCAAAGGAAAAATATACGATGAGCCTGACCTATCAGACGCCCGATCTGGTAACGATCGGGAAAAACTATCCGGCGACGGCCTTTGTCTTGCAAAATACATGGGGCCTTGACGAGGTCGATCTCGATCAAAAGCTGCAGCAGGCGACCGCCGGTCGTACGGACGCGCCAAACAGCAACACCGCAGCTCATCCCTGACCGTAATGCCAATTCTCGAAACAAGAGAGCTTACAAAATCTTACGTCGTCGGCAAGGTCGAGGTGCCCGCGCTTCGCGGCATTTCCGTGTCGATCGGCGAAGGCGAGTTTGTCGCCATCATGGGCCCGTCCGGCTGCGGTAAATCGACGCTGCTGCATATAATGGGCGGTTTGCTTAGCCCGACCTCCGGCACCATTCTGATCGACGGCGAGGACCTCTCAAAGGTTTCGGACGCCCAGCGCACCGACATTCGCCGCCGAAAGATCGGCTTTGTTTTTCAGCGGTTCAATCTCTTTCCGACGCTGACGGCCGACGGCAATCTAAAGCTTGCCGAAAAGATCCACAGTCGCGATGGCGGCAGCGCCGAAAAGCGGCGCGAAGTATTGGGGCTCTTAAAGTTGGAAGGTAAAATGCGGCATAAACCGCTCGAGCTTTCCGGCGGCGAGCAGCAGCGCGTCGCTCTTGCTAGGGCGATCATAAACAGCCCGGCGATCATTTTGGCTGACGAGCCGACGGGAAATCTCGACACCGAGAATTCCAGGATAGTTCTTGAAATGTTCAAGGAGCTGAATCAGAAATTTGGCCAGACGATCATCATGATCACGCATAATCCTGAGGCCGCGGCCGCCTGTTCACGCATCATCCATATGCGTGACGGGCATGTGGTCGACGCGAGCGCGGCGGGAGCATATTAAATGAGACGCTGGCTACTCTGGGACCATGAACGCGGCACGTGGCAGTACGATGTCTTCTGCCTCATGATCATTGCGTTCATCTTTCTGACGCCGAAATCGTGGTTCGAGAGGGCCGAAAAGCTTGCAACCCAAACGGCCGCTGCGATCGTCAGAACCCAAAGCCCGCCCGATCACCAGCAATAATAGCAAATAGGACAGATCTGTAGAGAGCGGGCTATTTTTTGGAGAAGATATTATGAATAAAGCACTTAGGGCGATGACCATACTTTTTGCGGGTCTCTTTTTCGTCGTTGCCATTGGTACTTCATCAGCAGATGCACAGGGCGGACCGCTTCGCGAAGCTGTGAAAAGGATGGATGCCCTGAACAAGTCTCTGGCCTCGTTAAAGGCCGACGTTAGATTGGAAGAAGTCAACTCCCAGCTCGGCACGACTGACGTAACGATAGGGAAGACCAGTTATCTGCCAAAGACGAGCAAACGTGTGATGTATGCGCGCATTGACTGGACGAAGCCGCTAGAGGAGCACGTCGTCATCATCGGTGACAGTTACAAGCTTTACCGCCCGCATGCCGGCCAATTCATTACCGGAAAAGTAGATAAGGTCGGTCAGGATTCAAAGGTCCCCGGCAACGCACTGGCTTTTATGAGCATGTCAAAAGCGCAGCTTGAGGCAAACTACGTCGTAAACTACATTGGTCAGGAGGCCGTTGCAGGCTCGCAGACCTGGCACCTCGAGCTCGTGCCTAAGGCCAGGACAAGCTACAAGACCGCCGAGCTCTGGGTCGACTCAAACGGCATGCCGATCCAGGCAAAGGTGATCAAACCGAACAACGA
>DASXPW010000265.1:0-8384 GCA_036493385.1 Pyrinomonadaceae bacterium | reverse complement strand
TCATCTGATGCAAAAATTTCTGACCGCACGATGGGTCGACTTGATCATGGCCAATTATGAGGTCGAACCGGCGCTGCTTGCCCCACGCATTCCTCGTGGCACGGAGCTCGACCTCGACGAAGGCCTCTGCTTTGTCAGCCTTGTCGGGTTTATGTTTCTCGACACACGTGTGCTTGGCGTGCCCGTTCCCTTTCACGTAAATTTTGAAGAGGTAAATCTGCGGTTTTACGTCAAACGCGAAACGGCTGGCGAGCTGCGCCGCGGTGTCGTGTTTGTAAAAGAGATCGTTCCGCGTTTTGCCATCGCCGCCGTCGCCCGCCGTCTGTACGGCGAGCCGTATGAGGCATGGCGGATGGCAAACGAACGGGACGAAAATCGGGTAGCGTATTCGTGGAAACGCGGCAATTCTTCTAACCGCATCGCCGTTGGTCGCGGTCAAAGTCTGGGTACGCCGGCCGACAATTCGCACGGCTCATTCATCGTCGAGCATTACTGGGGTTATACGAAACGCGGCGCGGCCCGAACCGACGAATACAAGGTCGAACATATTAAATGGGAATTATTTTCCGCCGAAGGTCCGCTGATCGATGTCGATTTTCAAGCCACTTATGGAAATGAATTTGCGTTTCTGAGCCGACAGCCCGCCTACTCGGTGCTTCTCGCAAAAGGGTCGCAGATAAGCGTTTACAAGGGCGAACCGCTGCGAACTCTCAGTGCCGATAGGTAAAGTTCAATCCCGTTAGCATTTCCGTCCGAGTGCACGAGTAATCGGTGCAGCCCCACTTCAGGTCTAACGACAGCGACCATTGGCTCGAAAAATCAGAATTGTTTCCGCGCAGAATGTCGTATCGCAGGCCGATCTTGGGGTCGAATTTGTTTGCCGTTCGAGGCAGCTCCGGATGCAGTCGTTCGAGGATCTTGCCGGCGATCCTGTTCTTCTTATATACCCATGCGACCGCTTCGGCCCACTTTAGTTCGTCGAGAATGTGATACGGTGCATCCGGCCCGATATAGACTTGGCCGTCCGGTCCTTTCCAGATGAAACCGGTGTGGTCGACGTGCATGTTTACCGCGCCGTCGCTGATCTGAAAATGAATGCTCGCGTCAGAGATCTCGCGATAGCCTTCGCCTCGGGTAGCGGACGCGGCCATCGCATGAAAAAGATCGGCGCGGTCATCATGGACGAACGCCCCCGTCAACATTAATGCGTTTACAAGCTGCTGGCTGTTGTCTGTCGCGAACCAAAAACCTTCCTGTTCATTGCGTCCGATGTCGGTGACACGGCTAATGAACTTGCCTATATCAATGTGATACTTTTTGCTTAGCCTATTAACCGGTATAGAATAGGCTGGCTCAAACTGGTAGCCAAAATCAGGATTTCCCATAGTGCCTCCGCGTCAATTAAAATAATTGCCGATAAACCGGCTACCCGACAGCTATTTAAGACAAAAGCAAAGAAATATTTCAATCGCGGGACGTCTTTTCTCCATAAACCTCCAAAGCTCGATCGGCGCCTTTGCTTGAAACCTCAATATTAAGCAAAAATCTAAATCAATGATCATCGGCATTGTCGCTATTTCCGAAAACTACGCGATCGGCAGAGACGGCAAGCTGCCGTGGCATTATTCCGCCGATCTCACCCATTTTAAAGAGACGACCATGGGCGGGACGCTCGTGATGGGTTCGAGCACGTGGCGCTCGATCGGTCGGGCTCTGCCAGGTCGTCAGACGATCGTGCTGAGTCGCTCGGAACCGTCGGACCTGCCCGAGGGCGTGATTCTGTGCCATTCGCGAAAGCAGGTCATCGAACGCGCCGAACGCACCAGCGGCGATGTTTTTATCATCGGCGGTGCGGGTGTATTTGAGACGTTTCAGGACGAGATACAAAGGTGGATCGTAACGCGCATTCCGGAAACGATCGAGGACGCCGACACCTTTCTACCCGTCCAGTTTCTCGATGATTTCGAGCTGGTCTCGGGTAAAGATATCGGTGAAGGATTGACGGTCGAGACCTTTGACCGACATTCGTAACGGTAATAGAATCATCACACTATGATGGGCGGACGAAGCTGGGACGACTGGATCGAGGAATATTCCGAAGCGCACCAACATCCGGTGAACCGGCTGATGCATACATTCGGCATACCGATGATCGCTCTGTCACTCCTGATGATACCATTCTGCTTTTTTGTCTTCGGCCTCTGGCGCGTCGCATTGACCGTGTTTGTTTTCGGCTGGATACTTCAGTTCGTCGGCCACTATTTTGAGGGAAAACCGCCCGAGTTTTTCAAAGATTGGCGCTTCCTTTTTGTCGGCCTTAAGTGGTGGTTCAAAAAGATACTCGGCGTAAAAATATCATCACGCTGACCTAGTTATTACTTTTCACTTTTCAGTTATCACTTATTTCGGAAGCGACAAATCGATATCTCACCAATTTGAATCGCCAACTTATACTCGGACTAGACATCGGCACGTCAAGCGTTCGCGCCGCGCTGTTTGATCTCAACGGCCGCCTCATTCCGAAAACCTTCGTTAAAAATGAACGGTCCCTGAGATCGACGCGCGATGGCGGCGCTGAGATCGATGCCGAACTTGCTTTTCGACAGATCGTGCGTTGCGTCGACGATGTCTTGGCAAATTCCGAAAACTCTCGTTCGGAAATAATTGCCGTCACCGCGAGCGCGTTCTGGCACAGCCTGCTCGGCGTCGATAAAAAGGGCAAGCCGACGACGAATGTCCTCGGCTGGGCCGATAACCGCAGCCACGGCTTCGTTGGCGATCTGAGAAAGCGTCTGAACGAGCACGATGTGCACCAGCGAACGGGTGCGCGATTTCATTCATCGTTCTGGCTAGCAAAGCTGGTGTGGTTCAGACACAAGCAGCCGGATGTATTCGCCAGAACCGCCAGTTGGCTCTCAATCAGCGACTATGTTGCAATGCGTCTGTCCGGCGATAACGCGACGAGCATTTCGATGGCCTCGGCCACAGGCCTTTTCAACCAGCGAAAATGTACGTGGGACGATGA
Source organism: Pyrinomonadaceae bacterium (assembly GCA_036493385.1). Lineage (GTDB taxonomy): Bacteria > Acidobacteriota > Blastocatellia > Pyrinomonadales > Pyrinomonadaceae > OLB17. Next base: position 5,359 of record DASXPW010000265.1, on the reverse strand, counting down.
GCTTGCGCGCTTTCTAAAAATAAAACCTACCGATCTGCCGCCGATCGCCGACGCTTCGGATCATTTTCGACTGAATAAAGCCTTCTCGCGCCGCTGGCCGCGATTGTCTGGCACGAAATGGTTTCCTGCCATCGGCGACGGCGCGGCAAACAATATCGGCTCCGGCTGTGTATCGAAACACAAGGCGGCGCTGATGGTCGGTACGTCGGGCGCGTTCAGGGTCGCTTACCGCGGTGAGCCGCCGAAGAAAATTCCGAGCGGGCTCTGGTGTTATCGCATTGACCGCGGCCGCGTTGTTTTGGGCGGCGCATTGAGCGACGGCGGCGGGCTCTACGATCGGTTAAACCATACGGTGCGCCTGCCGTCGAAGGCCGAACGTATTATTGCAAAACGCCCGCCAGCGGCCCACGGCCTTACCGTCTTGCCCTTTTTCGGCGGCGAGCGGAGCACGGGCTATCACGAAAACGCACGGGGAGCAGTGCTCGGGCTGACCTCAATGACGGACGCGATCGATATCGCTCAGGCTGCCATGGAAGCGGTCGGTTATCGCTTTGCCGACATCTTTGAACATCTCAACGAGGCTGCTGAAATTAATGAGATCTATGCCTCCGGCGGAGCACTGCGTTCGTCAACAGTATGGACGCAGATCATCGCCGACATCCTCGGCCGCGAGATCAGTCTCGTTGATGTGCCGGAAGCATCTCTCCGCGGCGCAGTTTTGCTTGCGCTCGAAACTCTTGGCAATATAGAAAGCATTGAACAAGTTTCGCTCGCCGTCGGGCGCATCTTCGAGCCAAACACCGACAACTACGCCGTATACCAGCGCGCGCTGAGGCAGCACAAACGCTATTACGACCTGATCATTAACAACCACTAAGCCAATGTCTACACCAGCACCAGTTCTGACCGCGAGCACCGAACTCGACCAACTTTGCATCAACACGATCCGCACGCTTTCGCTTGACGCTGTGCAGAAGGCAAATTCCGGTCACCCGGGATTGCCGCTCGGCATGGCGCCCGCGGCGTATGTGCTGTGGACAAAATTTCTTAGGTACAATCCGAAGAATCCAAAGTGGTTCAACCGCGACAGATTTTTGCTGTCTGCGGGACACGGTTCGATGCTGCTTTACAGCCTGCTGCATCTGACGGGTTACGATCTCTCGCTCGATGAGATCAAGCGATTTCGCCAGCTTCATTCAAAAACACCGGGCCACCCTGAAAACACACTCACGCCGGGCGTCGAGATAACGACCGGTCCGCTCGGGCAGGGCTTTGCGAACGGTGTCGGAATGGGCATGGCCGAGAAGCATCTTCAGGCAATTTTCAATCGCGAAGGATTTCCCGTCATCGACCATTTCATTTACTGCATCTGTTCGGATGGTGACCTGATGGAGGGCGTCAGCTATGAATCCGCATCGCTCGCGGGCCATCTGAAGCTCGACAACCTAATTTATCTTTACGACGACAATCAGGTAACGATCGACGGGCCGACATCGCTCGCGTTTTCGGATGATGTCACCGAGCGTTTTGAGGCGGCCCAATGGGAAGTTTCTGTGGTCGAAGATGGCAATGACCTCTCGGCCATCGAATATGCCATCGCGCAGGCCCGGACCTCGATCAGTGGCAAGCCAAAGCTCATCCGCGTAAAAACGATCATCGGCTACGGCATGCCCTCGCAGGGAACGCATAAAGCTCACTCGGACGCGCCCGGTCCGGACGCCGTCGCTCAAACCAAGAAGAATCTCGACTGGCCGCCCGACAAGCAGTTTTACATTCCAAAACAAGCGCTTGCGCATTTTCGCGAGGCGGTGCCGAACGGATCCCGGCTCGAAAAAGAATGGAAAGAGCTGGCCAAGCGCTACGAAAAGGAATTCCCCGATCTCGGCAAGACGCTCAAAGAGACGCGGAGTGGTCAGCTTCCCGCCGGATGGGAAAGGTCTCTGCCAAAGTTCGACAACGTCGAGGCGAAAGCTACGCGCGCTTACAGCGGCGAGGTGATCAACGCCATCGCGGAGGCAATACCACAATTGATCGGCGGCTCAGGCGACCTCACTCCGTCGAACAATACCTACATTAAATCGTCGCTTGATTTTGAGCCCGGCCGCTACGCCAACCGAAACATCCACTTCGGCATCCGCGAGCACGCCATGGGCTCGACGATGAACGGCATGGCGCTCTACGGCAGCCTGATCCCGTTCGGTGGCACGTTTTTGACTTTCTCGGATTATATGCGGCCGGCGATCCGACTCGCTGCGCTGTCGCACATCCAGGTCGTCTTCGTTTACACACACGACTCGATCGGTCTCGGCGAAGACGGCCCGACGCACCAGTCTGTCGAGCATCTTGCCGCTCTGCGGGCAATCCCAAATCTGGCGGTCATTCGTCCGTGTGACGCTCACGAGGTCCGTGAGGCTTGGCGTGCGGCGCTCGACCGGGCAAATCGCCCGACGGCGTTCGCGCTTTCGCGACAAAAGGTCGCCGTTATCGACCGTAAAAAATTTGCCGACGCGCGCGGCCTTCACAAAGGCGCTTACGTTCTGGCCGAAGCCGAAAACAAACAGGGCCGCGCCGTAAGTCCGAAACTCATTCTTATCGCGACCGGCTCCGAAGTCGGCCTCGCCATGCAGGCGCGAGAAAAATTAAATGTACAAGGCATTCCCACATGCGTCGTCTCTATGCCTTGCTGGGCGTTCTTTGACGAGCAAACTCCAAAATACAAAGAGTCTGTCCTGCCCGCTCGTGTCCGTGCCCGTCTCTCTATCGAGGCCGGCGTCTCACTCGGCTGGGCAAAGTATGTCGGCGACAACGGCGACACACTCGCGGTCGACCGCTTCGGCGCCTCGGCACCTGGCGAAGACGTCTTTCGCGACTATGGGTTTACCGTCGAAAATGTAATCAAGAAGGCGAAAAAGCTCTTGTAAGGCTGTGTTAGAATTTGACGGGTATTAGTTATGAGCACCGCTGAAGAGATAGCAATTAGAGTAAAACGACTGTCTGTGGAGCAACAAGAGAAGATACTAGAATTCGTTGAAAGCTTCGAGCCACCTAGGCGGTCGCTCTTGGACGTCGTCAAAGAGATCGAGGAAACGATTCCGCCCGAGGTCCTCGAAAAGTTGCCTATTGACGGCGCTGAAAACCACGATCATTATTTGTACGGAGCTCCCAAGAAATGAAGGGTTATTTCGTTGACGCCTTTCATTTTATCGCGCTCACCAACCCAAGAGATCAATGGCACGATGCCGCGGTTCGGCTCGCTACGGACACGGTTCATGACCAATTTGTCACAACCGAGGACGCGTTGATCGAGCATTTGAATTTCTATGCTGAGGGTGGCGAGTATATGCGCCGGAAAGCGATCGATGTTGCACGATCTGTTTTGCTTGACACGCGATTCGAGATCGTGTCGCGGACCGAGACTTCGTTTCTCGAAGCACTAGATCTATACGAATCGCGCCTCGACAAAGGCTACAGCCTCACCGACTGCATTTCCAAGAATGTCTGCCGCGAGCTCAACATTCGCGAAGTTCTCACTGGGGACAAACATTACCAGCAGGAAGGGTTTGAGATTCTGTTGTAAGACGATTTCGGACGGTCGATCACGCCGGCGATCCTGCGACCTCCTACGCGTGGCTTCAGAGCCGCGGCCCCGGTGGAAGATATCTTCAAAGACGAAGGGTTTACTGTGGAGAACGTGATCAAAAAGGGCCAAGAAGCTAATCTAGAGACGTCTCCGCAGCAAAACGCGAGAAACCTTCACTAAAACGAAGATAGCCGAAAGGGCTTGCCTCAAGCTTGTCCTTGAGCATCGGGCTCGCGAATAAGTAGGTGTCGCAGTATGAATATAGCTTGTATCCCGACAGATCTAAGTCAATTAACATTGTTGAGTCAAAGAACTGTTCGACGAGTAGAGTGACATATTCTGTGTACTCCCGATTTAGGCGCCTATGCCAAACTGTCGCGGGTTCTAATCGAATTCGAGGGACATCTAACTCTTCAAGAAAATGCGCGAGGTCAAACTGAATCAAGGTATCCTGGGCCATCCATAAACGGCGCAATCGGTCCATCTTTTGTTAGTTGAAAGCGCCCGTCAGCCAGTCGGTAGAGCGGTACCGCAAGTTCTGAACACGAAACGTGAAACGGAAGAAACATCGTGCTTATCACGATAACTAATCAACGTTCTCTTCGAAGCAGAAATTTCGAGCCTCTGCTTAAGCCCTACGCGAGGTAAACCCAAGTAGCATATCATCTAACACAAGTGGAAATTGCATATCTTAAAACACCATCGCTGTTGCTCGATCTGAATCGAATTGGACGAAACGCCGCGCGAATGAGCGAGATCGCCTGCCGGAACAGCGTCCGCCTGCGGCCGCATATAAAAACGCACAAATGTATCGAGGTCGCGCGGATACAGACCGAGGGCCACGACGGGGCGATCACGGTTTCGACCCTTGAAGAGGCGCGGGCGTTTGCGAAGCATGGGTTTTCGGACATTACATATGCGGTGCCGATCGAGAGGGGAAAATTTGCTGACGCGATCGAGATCAAACGTGGCGGCACGATGCTCAATCTGCTGACTGACGACGCGGCTACAGTCCGCGAGCTAAACAAAGCAGCGAGCGAAGCCGGCGAAAAGTTCGACGTTTTTCTGAAGATCGATTGCGGTACACATCGCGTGGGCGTCGAGCCTGATTCGGCTGATGCCATCGACATTCCGAGACAGATCGCGGATGCGGCGAATCTCAATTTTGCCGGGATTTTGACTCATGCCGGACATTCGTATGACGTCCGCACAAAGGAAGAGATCCTGAAAATTGCTCGACACGAGCGCGACGTAATGGTCGAGCTGGCCGTGCGGCTTCGAAGCGATGGCATCGACGTACCGTGCGTGAGCATCGGCTCTACGCCGACAATGACTCATGTCGACAACCTCGACGGTATTGATGAGATCCGCCCCGGAAATTACATCTTCTTCGACGGCTATCAGGCCACGCTGGGAAGCTGCGCCTTCGACGACACTGCTCTGACGGTCCTGACTGCTGTTACTCATAAAGATGCCTCTCGACGGAAACTTGTCGTTGACGCCGGCGCGATCGCCCTTTCAAAGGACCGCGGCCCAACGCATCTTGACCCTGCTTGCGGTTATGGCCATGTTCTCGATATCGAAGGCAGCGAAACCGGAATGCGCGTGACAGGAATGTCGCAGGAGCACGGCGAGATCGTTGCCGGTGACAGCCCGGCTTTCGATCGGATCAAGGTCGGCGACCGGCTTCGCATCCTTGCCAATCACTCCTGCCTGACGGCCGCACAGCACTCACATTACAACGTCTTAGAGAACGGTAAGATCATTGATCGCTGGCAT
>DASXPW010000264.1:0-4205 GCA_036493385.1 Pyrinomonadaceae bacterium | reverse complement strand
ACAAACTGGCGGCCAGCGCTTTCCTCTCCGACCCGTTTTGAGACGCGATCGAAAAAGTACTGTTTGAAACAATTCGGCTCGAGAGTCGAACCCGATTTGCTTGCAACGATGAACAACGTCTTGTCGATATCGATCTTGCTTTCGACGGATTTGAGCTGTGCAGGGCTGGTCGAGTCGAGAATGTGGAAGTTAGATCTGCCAAATGTAATGCCGAGAACCTCCGGGCAGAGCGACGAACCGCCCATGCCCATCAGCAGAACGTCAGTAAATCCGGCGGCAACGATGTCCGCGCGAAAGTCGCGATACAGCGCGACCTGCTTCAGCTCCTCTTCGACTATGTCGAGCCAGCCAAGCCATTTTGCTTCGTCCTCGTTGGTCCAGACGCTCGCATCTTTATTCCAAATGCGGCTGACCTTGTCGTCCTTTTTCCAACGATCGAGTTCGGCCATGACCTCGTCTTTGAGATCGGCCGCGAGATGCACGGCGATTCGATTAAGCATGAAATTATCTTGGAAAGATTTACGAGGCGTGTCAATGGCACCGGATCAGGAAGCGTTCAACCAATTCAGTAGTATGGCCTCCTGAGTGTGAAAGGCTTGCTCTGGCTTTCCGCCTTTTGACATCGGCAGCTTAAAGAAAACCGAAAGCTGTTCCTGAATGCCGATCTGACCGCGTTGCTGCGCCAGCTCGAGACAGCGGGCGATCTCGATCGCGAGCGGCGCCGCGAGGATCGAGTCCTTACAGAGAAAGTTGACCTTAAGCTGCATCCGCTGACCGAGAAAACCCGAGATGTCGATGTTGTCCCAAGCCTCTTTGTTATCACCGCGTGGCCGGTAGTAGCGAATGTCGACGATGTGATCTTTGACATCATAGCCGAGAATATCTTCGAGCAGGCTGCTCTTGGTTTTTATCTTCGAGGCCAACGAGTCCTCGTCCGTGAGCGCAAGGCCATCGCGGTTTCCGAGAATGTTGGTTGAGTACCAACCATCGACTTTTAGTGAGCGAGCCTTGAGCGCGGGCGCTATCACCGACTTGATGAATGTTTGTCCGGTCTTTCCGTCTTTGCCGGCGATCGGCACCCCTTGCCTCTCGGCAAATTCGATCAACGCCGGAACATCGGCCGCGACCGACGGCGTGAAATTACCGTACGGAATGCCATCAGCGATCGCCGCAAACGCGTACAACATCGCCGGCGAAATATCAGGCGAATTTTCATCAAGCGCGCGTTCAAAATCTGCGAGCGAGTTGAACGATTCATTCCCTTCAGCCGCGAGTTTCTCGGTCGATGCCAGATTGATGACAACGACCGAATCGACCGTTTTTCGAAATCCGGCGAGGTCTGCTCTTAGCCTGTCGATCGCATCTCGATGCGACTTAACGTCGAGTCGATTTGTACCGCTAATATTGGCCAGAAAATGTGCATCAGAGGCGGACGGCCACGGCTTTATCGAACGCAGCGCGTCTTCGACAGCAACGAACTGTTTATGCGTCAGGACATCATGTTGTTCAGCAGCCGTGGCAAGATGATCGGGAAAGAGGTCCCAACCCGCGAACGTTAACTGCGAATAGTCGTTCAGCTCGCTGCCGATCTCCGCGAGCGGCAAACCGCGGGTACCGATCCCACCCTTTTTGATCAGTTCGATACCTGCGACCATCGTCGTGCCGACGGCGCCGCCGATACCGACGATAGCAATGCCCAATTTCTTTCCGGCCATACGAAAGCGATAAGTCTACAACCTTTGCACGGAAATTCTAAGCCGCGCACGATGCCCGCTCCGATTCAGCCTATGATGTGGATATTCACGCGACCAAAACTCGTTACTCGTAACTGAAAACTCGTAACTGGGCTTCTATAAAAACGAGCGGACTCCTTTTCATTGGCGCTCTGAGAAAACAGTTTCGAGTCACGAGTTTTCAGTTACGAGTCTTGAAGAAGTAGGCCGGCATTAATTGCGTTTTGGGTACCAAACGCTTATATTTACTGCACAAAAAGGCATCAGATCGTCGATTCTTACGGGTCATAATACAATGAAAAAACTAACGCTTGTCATCGTTTCTGCGATAGCTCTAACAATTGCAGCCTGTCAGCCAGTGGCGAACACGAACCAAAGCGCAAATGCTAACAGCGGACAAAAGTCCGGCTGGGACGCCTATGTCGACCAGTTTTTGAATGATTATTTCGCGGCCAACCCAACGTTTGCCGCCATTCAGGGCAAGCACGAATACGACGGCAAGTTCCCGGATTGGAGCGAGGCTGGTTTGCAGAAGGAGATCGCTCGGCTCAAGAGCGAACGCGAAAAGGCTTCCGCCTTTAAGGACGCCGATCTCGATGACAGGCAAAAGTTTGAGCGCGGCTATCTGATCGCTCAAATCGACAAGGACCTGTTTTGGCGAGAGACGGCCGATCAGCCGCACACGAATCCTTATTGGTATTCAGACCCGACTGATCCCGATGTGTATGTCTCGCGGCCTTATGCTCCGCTCGATGTGCGGATGAAGGCGTACACAACCTACGCGAAAAATTTGCCGGCCGCGCTCGAACAGATCAAGGGAAATCTTCATCAGCCGATGGCAAAAAACCTGATCGCGATCGGGCGGCAGACGATCGGCGGACTTGCGGACTTTTTCGCCAAGGACGTTGTCAAGATCTTCGCGCCCGTTCAGGACGCGCAGCTTCAGAGTGATTTCAAAACGGCAAATGATGGCGCGATCAAATCGGTCAAGGATTTCGACGCATGGCTTGGGTCACAGGAAGCGAATGCGAATAACAATTTTGCTTTGGGACCGGACAAATTCAAGGCGATGGTCAAGCAGACCGAGGGTGTCGATATCGACCTCGGAAAGCTTGAAGAGATCGCCAGAGCCGACCTCGACAGAAACACACAGGCACTCAAAGTGGCGTGTGACAAGTTCGCTCCCGGCAAGTCTGTCATCGACTGCTACCATCAGGCCGCAGCCGACAAGGCCCCCGGTGCAAACATCGTCGAGGCGGCGACAAACCAGCTTGCAGACATTCGCAAATACATAACCGACCACGACATCGTGACGATCCCCGGTACGGAAGAAGCAAAGGTTGGGCTGGCTCCGCCATACAAGGCATGGAATTTTGCCTACATCAACATACCCGGTCCGTATGAAACAGGATTGCCTAGTGTGTATTACGTATCGCCGCCCGATCCGTCATGGCCAAAGGCAAAGCAGGACGACTATGTACCCGGCAAGGGAGCTTTATTATTCACTTCGGTGCACGAGGTGTATCCCGGCCATTTCGTGCAGTTCCTGCACGCAAACCGCTCACAATCGAAATTTGGCCAGGTGTTTGTCGGATACGCCTTTGCTGAGGGCTGGGCCCATTACTGCGAAGAGATGATGTATGACGAAGGTCTCGTCGGCGACAATCCGGAAATGCATATCGGGCAGCTCGAGGAGGCGTTGCTCCGCGATGTGAGATTTATCTCGGCGATCGGGCTCCATACACAGGGCATGACTGTCGACGAATCAAAAAAGATGTTCCTCGAGCAGGGTTTGCAGGACGAAGGCAATGCCGAGCAGCAGGCCAATCGAGGCACATTCGACCCGGCCTATCTCAATTACACAATGGGCAAGCTAATGATAATGAAGCTTCGCGACGATTGGTGCTCGACGCGCGGCGGAAAGGCGGCGTGGAAGCAATTTCACGATGCGTTCCTGTCCTACGGAGGCCCGCCGATCCCACTCGTTCGTAAGGCAATGATGGGCCTTGACGACAAGGGAAGCCTTTTTTGATCTCCGTTCACGAAGGCAGGTACGAGCAGAAAGCGGCTCATGCCTGCCTTCATTGATTTGATCCTGCCGAGGTATTGTTGCTTCGCTATTTAGTTCCCTAAAAAACATCACTTTATTTCGATAGCGGATGCGTTTTCCGTGCTACAATCAGCCACCCAAAAACAATTTCGTTCAACCCCGCAGTTAGAGCGTTGGCGACAACCCATCAGGAGAATCGGAATGAGCAAGCGTATCGTCTCGTTGATCGTTGTTGGAGTTTCCGTATTTTGGACTGCGTCTTTAGTGATGGCGCAAGGCCCGATAACGTGTGGTACCGAGGTTCGGTCCGCGGCTCTGACGCAGGACTTTGGTCGACAGGCTGTGATATCGGTCCTGACTCCGCACGCGGCAGAAATGCTCCTGTATATCGATTTTAACGGCGAAACCGTCAGGTCGGGTGT
>DASXPW010000263.1:0-6515 GCA_036493385.1 Pyrinomonadaceae bacterium | reverse complement strand
CGCGTCGCGAGCCGGTTCGGTCGCATCGCGGTTCTCGTGTGCCCAGGAACGGTGCGTCAGCGCCCGCTCGATCAGACGCGGCTCCCTGAACTCGTAGCCAAGACGACGTTCCAGCTTTACGGGCTTTTCGGGCATTAACGCTAATTCTATGAAAGCCTTGCGGAAAACAAAAGCCGGATGTCCATATCGGATCGTCCGGCTTTATCTTCATTGAGTTGGAGGCTCAGATTACTGACGCGGCTTGGCCTTCGTCGCAGTCGTCGTCTTCGCAGGATTTGTTTTTGCCGCGGAGTTCCCGATTCCTGTTCCGTTCGCGGCGCCAACGCCCGTTCCCCTGGCAGCACCGATACCGGTACCGTTCTGAGTGCCGACGCCCGTTCCGTTTGGCGTTCCGACACCCGTGCCGTTGGATTCGCCGACACCTGTTCCCTTATCACTGGTCGCCGACGCATCATCCGTGATCGGATTTACCGTACTTGTTGGGTCAGGGAACGGCTTGGTTACTGCCGAAGAGATCCACGTGTCGAGTGCCTGTCCCTGAGGCGGATTTGGAAAACGCGCCGTGTAAAGACCCTGCAGCCGCTTATAAATATTGTCGGCGTACTGCTTGTTCTGCGCATCATTCTTGCCGACCGAATATGACCGCGAGTAGGCGTCCATTGCCCGCTCGAGATAACCGTTCAGCATCGCGGTTTTAGCGTTAACTGCGGCGATCTTTGCGTCTACATCTGCTTCAAACTTCTTCTTGACGTCTTCCGTTGCATCCGCTGCAGGTGGAGCGGCGGCGAAATCCTTAGCTATCTTCTGAAGGGCAATGACCTCATCCTTAAGCTTTAGAACCGTGTCAAAGTAGTAGTCGCCGATCGTGCCGTAAACATACGGGTTGGACTTATATGAGCCAGGGATCTTTGTGACCTCATAGTAGTACGGCAAGGCTGCTTCCTTGTTGTTGTTGCCGTAATAGTCCATGTATGCCATCCCGAAGGTCAGGCCGCTGATACACTCGTCCTTGTTATCACATACGATCTGGAAACCGTATTTGCCGTCCTTTTTCGCGACGGCGTTTCCGCTCTTAAGGCGATCGATCGCCATTTTCGCGTATCTCGCGGAATTCGCGTTGAATTTTGTGTTCTTCGCGGCGGTTTGCTGCGGACCGAGCAATCCCAAAGTAACGATCAAGCTGATATTGCTTGGGTCATCGGGAAACTCTTTCAGGTACGTGTCGGCAGCCGCAAACGAATCGTCATAATTCTTGCTCGTGAAGCCCGCATCGAACTTGTCATGAATTTCCTTCATTCTCGCGATCTTGCCGTCCTCAACCATTTTCTGTTCCCACTTCGGCACCTGAACTTTCAGCCAGCCCGAGAAATCTTTGGTGACCTCGCAAGCACCGTATTTTTCCAAATAGGTTTTGCCGTCGTCTACCGCGGCCTTAGCCTCTGGCGAACGAGGCGCGCTGCTTACCTTTGGATATTCCGCGCGGATCTTTGCATCCAGCGCGTTGATGGCGTCGAGATCGCCGCAGGCGTCCTGCCCAAAAACTGAAATGCCGCCAACAGCCATTACCGTGGCCAGGGCGGCGCCCAATCCTAACGTCCTGAAAATCGTTTTCATTCTATCCTCCAACCCGCAAAAAACTCCTACCGTGTTTTATTCGCAAAAACCGCGAATTTGGCTTCGCGATTCCAGCGTCAAATCAGATGAGTAACCCTAATAATAAGTTGTATATATTCACTGCCTGAAGCGGACAAGCCGTTGTGCGACAAATTTTCGGAAAGCCTAATAATCACGCACGTTCGCGGTGCCTGTCAAGCCTTTTAGGCGCACTTCGGGCAAAAAAGCACCGGGACCGTTCGCCTCGGCGAGAGTCCCGGTGAATTGGCGGAGAAATTCCGCTACTGTTTAGTTGTTTTTAATAACCCGCGGACGCGTCGCCGTTGACGGGTCGGGCTTTGTCGATCTGTCCGACTTTTCGGCGCCCGATTTGTCATACTGAATGATGACCGGTGCAAACTTTGGCGTGCTCTGGACCGTCCGCGTCACGAGCGGCTTTTGAGCCGGCTGCGTAGCCGTTGGGGCCGGACGATACTGCGGCACCTGCTGCGCTGCGTTGTCTGCCTTCTCAGCATTTGTAGCCGACGCATCGTCAGTTGTGGCGGCATCGTCGTCATCATCCTCGTCATCAGCCGCAGCCATGTTCTTTTGGATCGACGGCCGATTGCCAAACCGCGATGCCGCCAGCGTCAGGTTGCGGGCCGGCCTGATCCGCGGAGACAACGCCTGGTAGACGCGACCGGCGATGGCGGCAGCATATTTGCCGCGTTCGCCAGAGCCGCGAGTGATAACGACAACCGCGTATTTTGGGTTTTCAACCGGGGCAACCGATGTAAAGAGGCCGATCCACGTTCCCTTATATATGCATGAGCCGGTCTTGCCGGCGATGCCAAGACTGGCGTCGACGCCGCGATGGGCGGTGCCGTATTCGGCCGTCCCGATCATACCCGGCAGCATCTGATCGAGGTCCCCCGTCGGGACGCCGATAGGTCGTTGATATTTAACACGAAAGCTCGTGCCCTCAAATCGCGTCTTTGCGACTTGCGGTACGACGCGCTTGCCGCCCTCGGCAATGGCTGAGGTCAGGACCGCGAGCTGCAGCGGCGTCACCTCAAAATCGTCGCCGTGCGAATATATCCGAAGGTTATTGTTGCCGTTCGGTACGCGGCCGCCGGTCTCGCCGTCAACATTGATGCCGGTCGGCTCGCCCAAGCCAAGCTGGCGGGCGTATGAGACCATCTTGGTACTTCCGAGATTCGATCCGACACGCTGGAAATATCCGTTATTTGAATGTGCGATCGCGCCGTCAAGCGAAACGCCGCTGGTCGAGCTGCCGATACCGCCCTCAGTGTTGATCACATGTTCTGTCAGGCCGGCAACACCCGTAACAAGCTTGATGGTCGAGCAGGGTTTAAAGCTGTTTTTGATCGCCCAATCCTGATTGACGATGGTCACGATCTTGCCGGTCTGGGCCTCCATGACCACAACCGTTCCGGCCTTGTTGCCCAGAGCATTCACGGCGGCGGCGCGGACCTGCGCGTCTTCACCGTCGGTATCATCTTTGGCGATGTCGGCTTGAGTTTCCTGCTTCAGCCCGTTCTCAAACGCTATCTGGCGAAGGCGTGCCTGTCGGGCAGCCTCTTCGCGGCGTCGCTGCTCGGCCAGGGCGGCCCGGCGGCGCTCTTCTTCGATCCGGCGGCGTTCTGCAGCTTCACGTCTGAGGTCAGCGCGGCTTTTCTTGCTGCTTTTCGCGTCGCGCTTTGCGAGTGCATCCAGGCGTCGCTGCTCGCGGGGGCTGATCTTTTTGTCTCGGCGGCTGTCCTTTGCTCGGTCGCTGCGGCTTTCGCGCCTGTTTCGCGAAGCGCTGCGGTCATTCTTAACTTCTTTTCTGGCAACTTTTACCGCTCTGGCGGCCTTCTTAGGGGTTGGTTTAGGATGCGGCCTTGAAAACGCCGGGAAGGTAAACGCGAGAAGAAGAAATATTGCGGGCAAAAGCAGTCTCGAAAGACGAGCAGGGGACATAAACTTCATGTTTTACCTCGACGAAGTGGATTTTATTTTGTACTCGGGTTTGAGGAAAGCCTAAACTCTTTTTGCGACCGATCTTACAAGTATCAAAAGGTGCGAACAAAGAATTTGCGTAAACGCCAACCGAGAATATAACATCGACCGGCCGGACGTTGCAAGAATAATCGCAAACAATTGCATACATAAATTCAATTTATGAGGTTTTTGAGCACATTCCGGGGACGACTTCTCATGATACTGGCGTTTTTGCTGGTCGTTACGCTCGGAGTGCAGTATTACCTCAATTACCTGAACGAGGACGAAAACAACGACCTGCGGGAGAAACAGGAGGCTTCTGTTACTGATGGTCTCAGGTTGGGCACCAGCGGTGTTACGAGCGATTATCGAATGTCGGACCTGCTCGCCCAGGGCCAGGCTCGGCTTAGCGAAGAGGACCAAGTCCGCATAAAGGATATTCTGATCATCGACAACGAACTCAATGTAACCGACAGCCTTAAGGATACTTACCTGCCCGTGCAGAATGACGATGGCACGGTCACCTTTAAGTACCTGCCCGACCTTACCGACCTGCCGCCTCTGATGCAGCCCGAGCTTCTGGGCGACGACGCGCAGAATTTTCCGAATGCGGATGAAGACTCGTCCGCGTCCGACGATGAGGCGCATGTGTTGCCGGTGGAGACAAGTAAGGGCCGCTGGTATGTGATGGTGATCCTGCACAACGACCCGCGGGCAGCAGCGTTTCGCGCCGCCAAGCCGCTTGTTTTTACGCTCGGTATTTTGCTTGTCTCGACACTGATCACGTTCTATCTCGTCTGGCGGTTTACGCGGCCGATCACTAATTTGTCACTTGCGGCGCGTGAGGTCGCAAAGGGCAATCTAGCCGTGCGCGTCCCCGACAGCCAGCGAACCGACGAGATGGGACAGCTCGCCAGACAGTTCAACGAGATGACGTCCGAGCTTGAGAAGAAGAGCGAGCTTGAGGCCAAACTGCAGCAAGCGGAAAAATCCGCGGTAGTTGGCCGGCTTGGCTCTGCGATCGCGCACGAGATCAGAAACCCGCTGAATTACATCAACCTTACGCTCGACCACCTGCGTTCGAAATTCAAGCCTGAGGAGGCAGACAAGGCCGCGTCGTTTGAAAAGCTGACCTCACAGCTCAAGGCCGAAGTCGCGCGCATCAATCAGCAGATCTCCGATTTTCTGAACTATTCACGGCCGGCAAACGCCGATCTGCGGCCGGTCGACCCGCGTCGAGTTGTTGAAGACTCGCTCCGAATTGTTGAGCCTGAGGCCGAGGAAAAACATATCAAGATCGGCTTTGTCGAACAGGAAGACGTTACTGAGATCATGGCCGACCCGGAATTTTTGCGTTCGGTTTTTAATAACCTATTTATAAACGCCGTCCAGTCAATGGAGGGCAAGGGCGGCAATCTCAACATCAAGATCTCACCGGACGACGACTTTGTCCGCTTTGATATTTCCGACACGGGTTCGGGTATATCAGAAGAGAACCTCTCTAAAATATTCGAGCCTTATTTTTCGACGAAAGAAACCGGCACCGGCCTCGGTCTCGCGATAGTGCATAAGATCATCGATATCCACCACGGTACGATCGACGTCAATTCGCAGGAAGGCAACGGGACGAGTTTTACGATAAAATTGCCAAAGGCAGAAAATTAGCCACAGAGGGCACCGAGAATAATATTTCTTATCTTCTGCGTTCGCTGTGGCAAGAATCTTATGGCCAGGAAATCAATTTTAGTCGTCGACGACGAGAAAAATCAGCGCGAGATACTTGAGACGATCCTTTCGGGCGAGGGTTACGACGTAACGACCGCCAGCTCGGGCGAGGCGGCGATGAAATTTGTCGAGTCGCGGCGGTTTGATCTCGTATTGTCAGATCTGAAAATGACCGGCATGAGCGGGCTCGACCTGCTCAAAGAACTGACGAATTATGACAAGTCGATCATCGTCATCTTGCTCACCGCGCACGGCTCGGTCGACTCGGCGGTCGATGCTCTGAGGCTCGGTGCGTTTGATTATCTTCAGAAGCCTTACGATAGCGACAAGCTGCTGGAAACCGTTTCGCGGGCGTTGAACAAGCTCACCGTTCTCGACACCGAGATCATCTCCGTCTCGCCCGAGATGGACAAGGTCAAAAAGCTCATCCTCAAGATCGCAAAATCGAACTCGACCGTTCTGATCCGCGGCGAGAGTGGCACCGGCAAGGAGCTGATCGCCCGTTCGATACATCAAAACAGCCTCCGCTCAAACGAAATATTCCAGGCGGTCAACTGCGCGGCTATAAACGAAAACCTACTTGAGTCCGAATTGTTCGGGCATGAAAAAGGCTCGTTCACCGGCGCGATAGCCGATAAGAAGGGCCTCTTTGAGGTGGCCGACAATGGCACTCTGTTTCTTGACGAGATCGGCGAACTTGAGATCTCGCTTCAGGCAAAGATACTTCGAGCGCTGCAGGAAAAACAGATCCGCCGCGTCGGCGGGACCAAGGACATCGACGTCGATGTGCGCGTCGTAGCGGCGACAAACCGCGACCTGCTCCACATGGTCGAGGAAAAGCGTTTTCGCGAGGACCTTTATTATCGGCTCAATGTGCTGTCGATCGACCTGCCGCCGCTGCGCGAAAGACGTTCGGACATTCCGGTCCTGATCGAATATTTCCTGAAAAAACACACGCGCGGAACGGACCGAAAAATAACGATCGCGCCCGATGCCCGAAGAATTCTCGACGACTATTCCTATCCCGGAAACATCCGCCAGCTCGAATCGGCGCTCGAACGCGCGATTCTGCTCTGCGAGAACGACACGATCACGACCGAGGACCTGCCGCCGGAAATGACCTCGGGATCACGTCCAGCGGCGTCGGGCGACCTTTTCAAACTGCCGCCCGAAGGTGTGAATTTCGAGGATGT
>DASXPW010000262.1:0-4879 GCA_036493385.1 Pyrinomonadaceae bacterium | reverse complement strand
TTGCTCGTAAAGATAGATGCGCAGTTCGCGTTTTGTTTCCTCATCCCTGCTGTCGCTCAGCAAAGCGATGAGTCGTCGTCGCAGACGGCTCCGGTAATCGGGATTTTTCAGTAACTCCTTATAGAAAGCCTGTGAATTAGGATATGCGTTGCCTAAATCATTAAAATGCCCGTTAGCTTGACATGCATCAAGTCTGAGAACTTTGTTTCCAATCAAAACCCCAGTGCCCCACATGTCGCCCGTCAAGATTCGGGTTTCGAACTCGCAAAACGGCAAATTCTGTATCGGAAAATCGCTATTCGGGTCGTTGGCTGACTCGACCCAGCTTTTGAGATTCGGGTCGTGCGTTTCGTTGATCTCGTACATAAAAGATTAACCCGCGAATAACGCTGATCAACGCGAATAAGTAAAATCAGATTGATTCGCGTGCATTCGCGTCATTAGCGGGCAAGAATTTATAAAAGCCCCAGCGCTTTCAGGTCCTCGACTGGCTCTTCGAACGAACACGACCCGAACGATTGGACCCCGAGTCGCCGCAGCCGTTCGATCTGCCAATTGGACAGGAAATTTTCGCCGCGCCAGGTGAGACCCGCGTCGGTAAACTGAAACACCTCGCCAAATTCCTCTTCCATCAGCTCTTCGAGCACATCGGGTTTATAGCTCTCGCGGGCAAAGCCGGTCATCAGGAACAGGTTCAGAAAACCGTGCATCGTGCCGCTCGGCCCGTTTTCAGCGTATGTCAGAGGTCGATAACAGCGGATCGGATGATGAAGTCCTGCAGTCCCCTTAAACGGGACATTACCGGCAAGACATGTGCGAACAAACCGGATGATGTCCCTTGAGCGTGGAAACTCCTCCGGAGTGACGCCGCCGGTCCTGATCTTGGCGTGCTGGTGGTCGATGGCGAGCGTCGCGATCAGCTCGGCAAAATTTGAGCCCAAACCTACTTCGAAAAATGTCGTGATTCCGTCGGGCAGAGCGTCGATCGTGTTTTCGATCTTTGAGACGGAATTTGCTTTGACCTCGAGCGAATCCACCGCAAAGCCGCCCGTGTTCTGCGAGTTAAAGAGCGAGAGCCGTTTTAGCGTGTCGTAAATGTCTTCCGCCGCGAGCGCGCTGACCGGCCATGGACTTCCCTCCCGCTCGGCAAACTGCGATGCCGTTTCGCGAAGCTCATCAAGCCTCGCCACCGGAACGACGAACCGGCCTAGCATCCAGCTATGCTCGCTTGCTCGATATTTTGCGAAGTTGACCACGGCGTCGGCCATCGTGAGCTGCGATGGCGGGAAAAGTCCTGCGTAGTCTATCGCCCCGGTCAGAAGCGCGCGGACAGAGTCGAGCGGCTGGTTTTGCTGGGGCTTAACATTCATCAAAGCGGGCCGATACAAGTCGAAATTCATTATTGCAAATGCCTGCCTTAAACGAAAAGGCGCTTGCTTTTGATAAAAACGATGGGTTATCTTTTTTGCAACCTTTCAGCCTTACCACATTTCCGATGCGAGTTTTAGGGATCGATCCGGGCAGCGAAACGCTCGGCTGGGGCGTTGTCGAAGGCAGCGGGCTCAAATACGCACTGGTCGATTTCGGCACGGTCCGGTCGACCGCCAAACAGGCGTTCTCAAAGCGGCTGCTGAAAGTGTATCAAGGCGTCGCCGAGGTCATTGATAAATATTTGCCGGAGGTTCTCGCGGTCGAGGACACGTTTTACGCGGTGAATGTCGGCGTCGCGCTAAAGCTCGGCCAGGTGCGCGGCGCGATGCTTCTGCTTGCGGAACAGCGCGGCCTCGCGATCGCCGAGTACAGCCCGCGGCTGATCAAGCAGACCGTAGTAGGTTATGGGGCCGCCGAAAAACAGCAGGTGCAGGAAATGGTGAAAATTCTTTTGGGGCTGAAGACCGTGCCAACGCCGCACGACGCGTCTGATGCGCTGGCGATCGCGATCTGTCATTTTCATCACGCCGGAATGCAGGACAAGATCCGCCTTACTCGTCGTTGACCTGAATAACTAGATGAACACTATGAGAAAAACTCTCCCTTTGCTTTTATTGGTTTCGCTCTTATCGGCGTCTGCGCTTTCGCAGCGTCGACGACCCGTTGTTGTCAAGAAACCGTCTGTGCCCGGAGCGACAAGGTTTCGCGAGATCGGCTCGACCGGAGTCGTGATCGATGAGACTCTTTCTGTTTTGCGAGAGAAACCGAGTCTCTTCGCCGATCCGATCCAGCGAATGCGGCGAGGACGCGCCGTCAAGATACTCGCCGTGGCCGAAGCGGACGGCGTCAAGTTTTATAAGGTGACAGCGCCGCCATCGAATTTCGGCTGGGTGCAGTCTGACGCCGTTTTTGGTGCGTTTCGGCCCGGAGATGAGGAGCGTCTTGCGCGACTTGTCCAGGCGTCGGAAGGCTTTGATCAGATCGAGATCGCGAGCGAATTCTTTCAGCTCTATCCGAGATCGCAGTTTCGTCCCGCTCTGCTTCTGCTCTATGGCGATCTGCTTGAAGAAGTCGCTGCCAAACTGACGAAAGACTCAAACAGCCGCCTTAGAAGCCGCGAGATGGCAGCCTCCTCCGCACCGGTTCACAGCTACTTTCTAAATTTCGTGAGCCTCGATCGCTATCGAAAGCTCGGGATCACGTTTCTGTTCAACGCCTCTACGCGTGCGTTTCATTACGACGGCGCGTCGTGGAATGAACTTGCGAGTAAATTTCCGTCAGTGCCGGAAGCGGCCGAAGCGCACAAAAGGCTGGACTCATTAAAACAAAAAATGGAAGCACAGGCGATGAAGTGATCGAACTCGTGGTACGTACGGCCAATGATACGTGGGAAGCACCGGAATAAGTCGCAGTCGCATCGAATGCATCTCCAGGATCAGCGCCATAGACGCCGCTGGTAGCGCCAAGCGCCGCACCGGACTCAGTAAGCACCGGTCATATTAGACTCTCCAAGTTCACCCGTTGGTGAATTAATTTCTTTACGTTGCTCCAGCGACATCTTGCTAAAGTTTCAAAGCAATTTCCGCCGCAACACGAGCATTATTTTCAAGCAGAGCGATATTTGAGGCGAGAGTGCGGCCGTCGCTGCGACGCGACATTTCAGACAGTAGAAAAGGCGTGATCTCTTTGCCGCGGATGCTGTTTTTCTCGGCGGTCTCAAGTGATTCGTCGAGAATATTTTCGAGCTCAGCGCGGTCAAGCTCAAATTCTCGCGGAACAGGAACGGTCACGAGAATTGCACTGCCTAGCTCAAGCTCGTCACGCGCGTGGGCGATGCGAGCGACAGCTTCGGCAGAATCGACTCGTTCATCGACCGGCAAACCGCTTGACCGCGAATAAAATGCCGGCATTTCATCGCACTGCCATCCGAGCACGGTTATGCCGTAGGTTTCGAGCCATTCGCGCGTCGCGGGCAGATCGAGAACGATCTTGGCGCCCGAGCAAACCACCACGATCGGCGTTCGAGCAAGCTCAACAAGGTCGGCCGATACATCTGCCGAGAAACCGCGATGCACGCCACCGATGCCGCCGGTCGCGAAAACCTTTATGCCGGCCCGATTTGCGACAAACGCCGTCGTCGCAACGGTCGTTGCGCAATTTAATTTCTGTGCGACGGCCACGGCTAGATCGCGTCGCGAGATCTTTCGGATCGAGTTTTCCGTTGCTAGCCGTTCGATCTGCTCGTGTGCGAGCCCGACGCAAAACTTACCCTCAAAAACGGCGATCGTGGCCGGTGTGCAGCCCGCGTCGCGGACGATCTGTTCGAGCTTTAATGCGGTCTCGATGTTTTGTGGATATGGAAGGCCATGGGCGATAACGGTCGATTCGAGCGCCACGACTGGCAACCGTCTTTCAAGTGCCGCGGCGACCTCGTCGCTGAGATTGAGATGCATTTATCTGATCAGGTTGCCGATGCGGCTCAGACGCGGACTCGTGATACAGCCAAGGGGGCTGCCGTGCGACGCCTCTCTGTCGCATGACCAATAAACGAACATTGCACGGCCGATGATCAGATCGCGCGGAACAAAACCCCAATAGCGACTGTCTTCGCTATTGTCGCGACTGTCGCCCATGCAGAAAAAGCTGTTTGGCGGAACCTGCATCGTCTTCCCCTCGACGCCAAATTCCATTTCGGGGTTTTTCGGCAGGCGCCCGGCGTCCGCGAGCTTTAGGCCCGTTTCGTCGTAATAAACGCTCCATTTTTGGTCCGGAGTGCGATCCTCGAATTCACGCGTTTCAAGCGGCGCTTCCTGATCTTCGAGATTCCCGATCACGCGATGCTCGGGCAAAAGCTGCCCGTTGATATAGACTTGGTCGTTTTTGAATTCCACCGTCTCGCCCGGCAGGCCTATGACGCGCTTTACGTAATTCACTTGATAAGGAATTGCCGAGGAGCCATGGCGTCTGTCCGATTCGGGATGAAGCTTGTTGCCCGGATATTTGAAGACTATTATGTCGCCTCGCTGGATCTCGCGCTGCGGCAAAAACGGGAGCTCGTGATCGCCCGGCGTGAAGATGAATTTATTTACCAGCAAATAGTCACCAACCAGGATCGTGTTCTGCATCGACCCGGTCGGCACAGTTACGGCCTGGAGAATGAACGTCATGCCAAAGAGCGCCATGATCAGCGTGATCACGAACGATTCAAAATACTCTCGGGCGGTCGATTTGGGCGGCCCCACGGGTGCCGATTCTTCCTGTTTTCCCTTTTCCGATTTACTCATTATGTTGATCTGCAATACGATGGGGCGCTGGCGGCAGTTTCATTTCCAACGCGCTGCCATTCAATGATTCCAGTGCGGCCTGGGCCGCCATCATCTCAGCCGATTTTATCGAGCTGCCCTGGCCGCTTGATCGGCCTGTCTCCCAGCTTGCCTCGACCGAAAAT
>DASXPW010000261.1:0-3622 GCA_036493385.1 Pyrinomonadaceae bacterium | reverse complement strand
AGCAGCACCGAGCCGTCTGGTTTCGTGACGCCATGCGAGACATTGTCGATGCGAACATCGCTTCCGGGAGGTGCGCCTTGGACGCTCACTTCGAAACCAATAGTTCTAAAAAAGAAAATATAAACAAGGACAATGCCGGTCACCATGATGAAAAACATCACGAACATGGCCAAAAGCCCCCATATCCAGCCTGGCACGCCCTTTTTCTTTACTTCCTGGGCTTCCTGCGCCGCTTTTTCACTGGGCGTCGGCGGAAGATTCTGATACTTCGCGCGCTCGGCTTCGGGAAGTGTGAAATAGGGCGTAGTCTTCCCGTATCCTTCCTCATGGCCGGCAAAGTCGCTCGACTTGCTACCGAAATCCGCGTTCGCCATATCGACCCGCGCCTCGGTCATCCCCCATTCCGGAACCGCAGGCTTCTGCGACGCCTGGGAGCCCGGATAAAACGTCTTGTCAAAGTCTTGTCCGGCCGTGTTTATCGGTTTGATGTTAGCGACGGTCCGACCCCATTCCTCCGACGCAGGCTGTTTCGGATAGTTATAGTTTGTCTTATCCCAATCCGATTCAGGCTCAGACGTCTGGCCGGGCACGTTTATGTTAGGCGTCGTTTTGGAAAAATCGTCTGGTGGCGGCGGAACCGGCCTTTTTTTATCGTCGCTCACGATGCAATGCAGCTCCTCTCTATCAGGGGATTACGAGTGTAGCACAATTTGGCAGGAAGACGCTTATTTCACGTTCGGAGGCTGGGCAAGCTTTGTTCTGACCGAGATCCCGTCGTCCGCCAGAAGAAAGACGCGCCGCGCGTCGAAGGATGATGTGTCAAGAGGTGAATATGATAGCAAATACCTGTTTCTACGAAGCTCGTCGCAGATCGTCTTTGCCGCGTCCGAAGCATTTTCAAAATCAAAGATCGTACCGCCGGTGCCCTCTGTAAGCTGCGTTAGGGCCTCGCCCGCTTTCGGCCCGTCGCGGCGATAGGCGCCACCTGTTCGGTCCGGAAGTCTCAGGGAATAGACGGTAATATTGTCACCCTCAAGCTCGTTCAAAAGCTTATCGAAAGGCGTCTTGCTTCCTCTGTCGAGACCGTCGCCAATAACGACTATCGCCGTTTTCCGCGAGCCGGGCATCAACGGCAGCAGCACGTCATGAACGGTCGCATTTATCGCATCGAACAAATAGGGGTTGCCCTTTTTTCGAAAATTCGACAATGAGGCTTCGATCTTTTTAGCGTCATCCGTCCAGTCCTCGATGATCTCAGGTTTCTCGTCGTACGCAATGACGTAGATCTGGTCGCCTTCAAATATCTCGTAGGCGAATTCCATCGTTGCCTTCTTTAACTTGTCCAGATCGGCAGGGAGCGTCTGCGAATTATCCACGAGCAGAACGATCCGCGATGGCGACGGGTCATAGCTGAAATTTTTTATCTTCTGCTCGATGCCGTTCTCGTAAAGATAGAGATTTTCAGGCTTTATCGGATCTGTCTTTTTGTCCGTGCGCAAGGCCGTTACATTGATGACCTCGCTCTCGTTGTTTGCGCTCTGTGTGTTATGGCGAGACTGGGCAGACGCGGCTCCAACGAGAATCGTCAAAATGATCAACGTTGTGAAGTACCGCAGCATTCGATCTACTCTGGCTTGCTTGTCGGTTCCGACTTTTTGGATTCGCCCGCTTCTTTTGACTTTGATGCCGAGTCGGCCGCACTGGTTGAATCGCCGGATGAGGTTTTTTCAGATTTTTCGCCTCCCGATTTGCCGGCGTAGTCCGTAACGTACCAACCGCCGCCCTTGAACTGAAATCCCGAGAGCGACCATTGTTTTTCGAGGCGCCCGTGACATTTTTCGCACGTCGTCAAAGGCGGATCTGAAACGCTCTGCCGTTTTTCAATAAGAGCGCCGCACTGCTGGCATTTATATTCGTAAATAGGCATATATCAGGCCAAAGATCCGGTCTTCGGCTCACCAGTTACTGGCCGTATTTTCTTTCGCCTCGTGAAGCTGCTCGGCAAGATACCTTTCCGCATCGATGGCCGCCATGCAGCCGGTGCCGGCGGCTGTCACGGCCTGTCGGTAATAAGAGTCCTGCGCATCGCCACAGGCGAAGACGCCAGGAATGTTTGTCTTCATCGTCCGTCCGTCGGTTTTCAGGTATCCGACCGCGTCCATGTCCAAAACACCCTTAAACAGCCCGGTATTCGGCTCGTGGCCGATCGCGATAAAGACGCCTTTGGTCTGAAAGTCGTACTCTTCGTTCTTAGCAGTGTCGAACAAACGCACGGACTCGACACCCGTTTCCTTTGAGCCGAGTATCTCACGGACCTCGGTATTCCACACCACGTCGATCTTCTTATCGGCGAGCACCCGTTCCTGCATTATCTTCGACGCTCGAAACTCGTCTCGCCGGTGGACAACGGTGACTTTCGATGCAAATTTTGTTAGAAACAATGCTTCTTCCATAGCCGTATCGCCCCCGCCGACAACCACGATCGGCTTGTCGCGAAAGAAAAAACCGTCGCACGTAGCGCATGCCGAAACGCCATTTCCACCGAGGCCCTCGGGTACGGGTGCCTCGCCCGGCACGCCCAGCCACTTGGCCGATGCGCCGGTAGAGATGATCAGAGCGTCGGTATTGATGACGTGCGAGATGGTCTCGCTGTCTCCGCTTTCTTTGCCGTACAACACGATGGGACGACTCGACAGATCCACACGGTCGATCCACACGTTGATGATCTCGGTCCCGAACCGAAGTGCCTGAGTGCGAAACTCGTCCATCAGGACCGGTCCCATGATGCCGGTCGCAAATCCGGGATAATTCTCAACGTCGGTCGTAATGGTCAACTGGCCGCCCGGCTGCGGGCCATCGATCAGGAGCGGTTCAAGCTGAGCGCGCCCAGCATAGATCGCCGCGGTCAAACCGGCCGGACCGGAACCGAGTATTACGACCTTTTTTTTGATCTCTTCGGGCATAAAGGGTGTTTTTCAAACAGCTATGACTGTCGCAAAAAGACCTGATTTATTGAAATAACAGTATAGCCAGCCAGCACACGGTTAGTCTAATATCCCATCGTTACCATTCGTACAACTGATTTATTTTAAGAAGAGTTCGTGTTAAACTCGTTTCGATTTTTCCGAGTCTTCACGTGCATTCGATTTCGATGCCGACTAACACCCAACCTCATTTTGAAGAAAAGCGCTTTGCTCTCCGTATGGCATTGCGTCTTCCGATCGTCGTGTCTGGCCGATCCGAAGACGGAGCGGCATGGAGCGAACCGACCGAGACTGACGATATTTCGACACTTGGCGCTTTGTTTCAGCTCAACCAAAAGATCAATGTCGACGATGTGCTATACATCCGCTCGCATCGGCCCGACGGCGTGCCGGTCGAAGCCAAAGCCCAGGTCGTGCGCGTCTCGGCTGCAAATTATGGCACGCTGCGCGTCGGCGTCTCGATCACGGAGTCAAAGGACAACTGGCTGCGGCTGTTTGTCGCGTGGATAGCGGATGACAACGTCGTCGAGGGCGTTGACGAATAATCGTTTAGAGTTCAATCTTCAGATTGCCAGATTTTGAGTTCAAGCTTTAACTTGCCGCCCTATGTCAACATTCCAAACCATCACCCTCGAACA
>DASXPW010000260.1:0-3410 GCA_036493385.1 Pyrinomonadaceae bacterium | reverse complement strand
AGATGAAGCTCAGCATCTAGTGTCCGGTCTTTGCGACCTCCTTATTGCGGCTTTCAAGCTCTCGCTGCGGCTGCCACAGGTCTGCCAACTGCTTTTCAACAGTCGGATCTGTAGTCGCCATTATGCCATCGACGTCGTGGTCCCATTTGGCCGGGTCCTGCTCTATATAGACAAATTTCCATGGTACCTGCGTTCCCGGATTTGGATACATGCCTTTCACATAAGGTTTTTTCATCCAGCTTGTGCCGCTGGTTGCCAGCGGGATCACGATCTGCTGCTGTGAAACATAAAGCTCGGCCTGAGCGAGCTTTTCATACCGCTGCATCTCGTCGGTAGTATTATTCGCATCGTCAAGCATTTTGTCATACTTCGGGTCCCACCATCCCGTTGCTCCTTCGTTTTCCTTCGAATAGTAGAGACTTAGGAATGTGTATGGGTCCATGTAATCGCCGACCCAACCGCGGCGGGCAAAGCCATTGTAGTCGACCTTATTCAGGAGCGGGAGATAGGTGCGAAACTCCATGTTCTGGAGCGTGATCGTCACGCCGAGATTTTGTTTCCACTGCGCCTGGACAAATTCCGCGATGGCCTTATTGCTCTCAGCGGTGTTATAGAGCAGTTGGACTTTGTCGACCGGAAACGACGGACAGGAATATCCATCGCCGTCCTTTTGCACGGGAAAGCCCGCCTCGGTAAGAAGCTTTCGCGCCTGCTCGGCATTGAATTTGCGCGCGTTCCATTCTTCAAGCGAGCTTCCCTGTTTTTGTAGCTCCTCGGTGTAGACCTTTTTACGCGCGATCTCGTACTTTGGAAAGATGCCCTCAGGCGTCATATCGACGAGAGGTTTTATCGTTTTTCTAAACTGAGCTAAGGCATCTCGATCTATCGCCAGCCCAAACGCCTGACGGACCTTTAGATTGTCCATCGGCGGCCTCTTTACATTGATGCAATAAAACTCGGTCGCCACCTCAGGCGTGAGCAAATACTCATCCTTATACTGCCGAATGATGTCCCACCAGGCGGCTGGCACGGTGTGATTGTAGAGCGCATCGACGCGGCCCGCTTTGTACAGGTTCATCATCGTCGTTGCTTCGATCAGCGGGTAAAACTCGACGGCGTCGAGATGAACATTTGCGGCGTCCCAGTAATAGGGATTGCGCTCGACCCTTAGCACATCGTATGGGCGATGATAGGCAACCTTGTACGCGCCGCTGGTCACGATGTTCTCGTCGCGGGTCCAATTCTGGCCGTATTTTTCGATGACCTTTTGCGGGATCACGCGGAAAAACTGATGAGCGAGGAGGCCTAAAAAATATGGTGCGGGTTGATACAGCTTGATCCTCAGCGTGTAATCGTCGATCGCTTCCAGGCCAATGTCTTCGGCTTTGACCGGAACGAGCTCTTTTCCCTGTACGGCCGATTTTAGTTTCGGGTCCGCGTCGAGGACCTTATTGCGGTCTTTTTCGCTCGACGGCACGGTCAGCCGCTCAGGCGAATCGAGAAAACGATGAAAATCGCTGTCACCGCCAAGCGTGTCGTGCTCCGCGACGGCCGTCGCGGCAGACGAATTTGGCTCGGCGAAATCTTTTGTCAATAGAAACTGTCCGTTCGCGTCTTTGACGAACGACATTACCGAGTTATACGCCTGTGCGTATTTTATGTAATAGCCGAGATAGGCATTGCGCGACGCAAGCTCCGGAGAAAAATTTCGACGCATGGTCCAGACGAAATCGCCTGCTGTGATCGGATCGCCATTAGAGAATTTTGCATTCTGCCGCAAATGGAAAAGATATTCCGTGCCGTCTTTGTTAAGCTCCCAACTTTCGGCGATCGCGGGGATCGGCTCCATAGTTTTCGGATCGTATTCGACGAGGCCTTCGTAAAGCGCGGTGTAGATACGGGAATCAGGCTGGCTGTTCGAGACCGGCGGGTCCAGCGACTCGGGCTCGTCGCCCGTAACGTACCGCATGACATTGTCTTTGGGCGCCGCCGTCAGGCCAAAATAGCGGGTAGTGACGGTTCGCGTACAGCTCGTCAACCCTAACAAAACCAACGCGAAGAAGGATGTGGCAGAGACACATTGCCTTAAAGACGGCAGCATTGCGGACCTCTCTCGATGATCTTGACCCATTTGATTTTCGAAATAACCGTCCGGTGCGAGCGTAAAACAGGTCCTGCGACCTGAAAAGGCTAGCACGTAATAGCCTTTTAATTCAAGGTTTTATCGACACCAACCGGGTTGTGGAGGAGACCTGAAATTTATGATTCGCTGCCCGCGGCTTTCGGTTGCCAGCTGTTGTCGATGCTGATCTGGTCGAGCAGGAAGAGGTCGAGCCCGTTTGGCTCAAACCCATGAACGTATGGCTTTACGAGCGAGTAGGACGTTGGAAAATATAACGGGATAGCCGGCAGCTCGTAGAGCGCATCTTCTTCGGTCGGCGGTATCTTTGCGGATGGATGTTCAAGGTTCGCGTTCGCGTATGGGTGCTGCTCCTCGGGACGTGACAATGTATTCGAGTCGGCCGATGGACCCTTATGCGGCGCGAAATTTTCAGCCTGCGGCTCCGGTGTTGGATGGCTCGATAGAACCGACGCGATATTGGTCTGTGGGTCGGCAGTCGGAAAGACAATTCCCTTGCGCAACAGATCGTAATCGCCGCTAGCTCTTACAGCAGGTACGTCGGTGGCGTCCTTAGCGATGACCTCGGTATCGATGTTCAGGTTTTGTTTCCACATCCGCGCGACAGCGCGGGCGATGCGCTGCTGGGTGTCGTTGCGGTTAACAACCAAACGGATGATCGGAAATCCCTGCCCATTCGGAAAACCGGCATCGGTCAGCAGATCGCGCGCGGCGTCTGCGTCCTGGGCCAGCGGCTCGACCTGTTTGCCGCCGAACGGCAGATACCTCAGCGCCGGTCGGGTCGTGCCTTCGAGCTCGCCGTCGGTCAGCCGCTCGCGCTCGATGCTTATGGCGAGGGCCTTGCGCACGCGCTCGTCGTCAAACGGCGGCCGCGACAGATTGAACTCGTACATGTTCAGGGCGCCGTTCGTGGCCTTTCGAAAGTCTTCGTATGGCGTCAGCAATTTCAAGGCGGCCGGTTCGAGCTCGGTGTTGGTAACGACATCGAGTTGGCCGGCACGATATGCCGACAACGCATCCTCCGCGGACTGTGTCGGGATCAGCTTGACGCTGTCGAGCTTGACCGTGTCTTTGTCGTAATACGTGTCCGATTTCGCGAGTACGAGAGCGTCCGTGCCCGATGAAGTAATTCGAAACGGCCCGTTTGTAACGATCGATTCCGGTGGACCGTTAAACTGAGTGCCGTCGTCAAATACGGGACTGAATATCGGATCGGCCAAAACGCTTGGCAGATCGGGATCCGGCGACTCAAGTACGACGCTAAGTGTCA
>DASXPW010000259.1:0-26930 GCA_036493385.1 Pyrinomonadaceae bacterium | reverse complement strand
CTTTGTTGTGGGCATAGCCTTTCATCTGCACATCGCCTGTCGGCTGCAGTTTTAAGTCAGAGACGTAAAACGCCGGGTCGATATTGAATGGGTAATTCGAATTTAGTTGATAGAGCAAACCCATCCCTACAGGCTGCCGACGACGCAACTGGCTTACCTGCTTGATGAACGCCTGATACCACTTAAGGTTCGCTTCGTACGACTTTCGTCGATCGAGCGCCGGTTTCAATCTCTGGGTTTCGGCATCTGCCCGGGAATCACGGACCGCGGTCAGCCCTTCGGAAACGATCAACCCGGCAACGATCGCCAGCAGCGCCGCGAAAACGGCAACCGGCGGCGCGAGCAGCGTGAAAATGGCGCGAGTACGTCGCTGCTGGGCGTATTTTTGCTCGTTAAAGCGCCTCTGGTCCTCTTCGGTATCGGCGAGGACAAGTAGGTCGCGGGCGAGGTCAACCGTCGGAAGTATGCCTGCGGCGTGCGCACGCGCCTCACCAAAGCCGAAAGAGCCAAGAAGCAGTCCGCCGACGATCGACTCGTCAACCGGTGCTTCGATATGAAAGCATTCGATCCCGGCCTGAGCGGCGTGTTCGGCCGCGATCGGGGCGATCGTGTCGGCAAGCCCGGGCTCCGAGCCCCAGACCATGTGAGCGTAACCGGCAAGCTGAAGCTGCTCGAGCTTTTCCTTTGAAAGTTGCAGCACGAGCTGGTCAAAAGCCTGTCGAATATATGCTTCGACCTTAGCCGGTTCCGCAACGGTGGGCACAGTTTGAAAACCGGGAACAGCCCGCGTCTGCGTTTGGTGCGCTACCTCTTTCGGTGCGAGGAATCCGTATTCGCTGAAAAGCCCCGCCTTCGGGCTCCATAAACCGAAACGAAAACCTGCACTTCCGATCAGAATGAACGCCGTTACCTCAGATTCCTTACCGGCGCGTTGCACAAGCTCACCCTGTTTAACGGCAGTCAGAAAATATCGAGTTGCGGCGCGGATCGGTGTCTCGACACTGAGTTTTACAAATGACGTAACGCGATCGCCGAGGAGCGTTCTGACACGTTCGCGAGCGGACTGGAGGTGAGCGCGCGGAACCTCGGTGATCGAAACAAGGCCGTTAGGCAGCCGGCGAATGGCGCAGGCCGTGTCGTCGAGCGATGTTTCAAACAACGGATGGTTGTCGGTGCCGAGGGCAACGCTCTGTTCGGCATTGACGAGCCACTCAACAAGCGCACGATCATCGAGCGCAAGCCTTTCGCCGTCAAGCGCCAAAATGCGGGTCCTTTCTGAAAATTCCTGAACCGTCGTGAGAAACAGAGTATCGTGCGAAACAGGCAGGCCGCCAGGGCCGCCGCGCCGCATATTTATGGCCTGTCCGAGGTTAAAATCGGTTTGAAACCGTTCGACATCGATCTCCCAATTGGCCCCGCCATCGGACGTAGTCGGCCAACCGGCGGCAACATCGCCGGCGAGGTTCCAGGCGACGGCGATCTGATCGCGCACACCGGCTGTGGATTCATTTTCGGCTCCAATATATCGTGGGCTTGCGCCGAACATATTTCTCATAGATCGTCCTGATTACTCCTGGGTCATGCTCCTTCCCTGCACGTTCAGCAACGGCTTTGAGCCGACGGCCTGGCCCTTGAGAGGTGAGCCACCCGCGGCTGAAACGGGGCTCTTGCCTCGCCCAACCAGCTCGAGCAGTTCGTCGGGATTGGATGTAATGCCGACAGCGGTCTCCAAAGTGATCTTGCGCGACCGATAAAGAGCGGCCAGCGACTGGTTGAGGGTCTGCATCCCAAACTTTTCACCACCGGTCTGCATCATCGAATAGATCTGGTGGATCTTGTCTTCGCGGATCAGGTTTCGCACGGCCGAATTCGGGATCAGGATCTCCATCGCCATCACCCGGCCGTCGCCGGTACTATTTGGCAGCAGCGCCTGGCACATGATGCCTTCGAGCACGTTCGAGAGCTGTGTCCTTATCTCGGGCTGCTGAGTGGCGGGAAATACATCGATGACACGCGTTATTGTCGATGCTGCCGTGTTGGTGTGCAGTGTCGCCAGCGTCAAATGTCCCGTCTCGGCAACCCGAAGCGCCATCTCGATCGTCTCGAGGTCACGCATTTCACCCACAAGTACGATATCGGGGTCCTGACGCAGGCCGGACCGGAGCGCCTCAGCAAACGAATTTGTGTCGGTACCAAGCTCGCGCTGGCTGACGACGCAGTTCTTGTGCGTGTGCAGAAACTCGATCGGATCTTCGATTGTCAGGATATGCTCATGACGCTGGAGGTTGATGCGGTCGACCATCGTCGCGAGGGTCGTAGATTTACCGGAACCGGTAGGTCCGGTCACAAGGATCAATCCGCGCGGCCGCCGGCAAAGATCTGCAACGACAGGCGGCAGGCCGAGGTCCTCGAAGCTTTTGATCAGATACGGGATCGAACGGAAAACACCGCCGACGGTCTCTTTTTGTTGAAAGATGTTCACTCGAAACCGGGAAACGCCTTCGAGGCCGATCGAGAGGTCAAGCTCACGCTTTGAATCAAATGTCTGTAACTGATCGGGACTCAAAAACGCGATTGCGAGCTGCCTGGCATCGTCCGGCGTGAGTGCAGAGTATCCATCGAGCGGACGCAGTTTTCCATGAATACGAACCTGGGGAGCAGAATCAACACGAAGATGAAGATCAGACCCACCAAGCTCGATCGTCTTTTTTAGCAGCTCCGTGAGAACGTCGCGTGCGTTACCATTAATGCTCATGTGCCCAAATGCCCTCGAAGCAAACTACAACCCTCTGCACGGGGACCCGCCTTGCACGTCGACGTTAACTTTTTGTATCTACTAGGGTGAGGAATTTTCGGACAACCAGTATCTTTTTCTGGAAATAACTCCGAATTAGTTGTTTAACGTTAGGCTATTTGTACGGCACTTCCTACGTTCGTGTCAACACATTTTTGATGCGGTGCGAGGCCAATATCTCTAAATATCAGAGCCTGTTGGACTTACATTTCAACTATCGGACATAGTTTTCCACAGCTTTTTTGGTGGGCCGCGATTTTGTTCTTTCAATTCTGACAAAATCGGCTACAATGCCGAAAACCCTCACTCGATCAAAGGAAAATTTGAGTTGATCTATGCGCCGTGACGAAAACATCCAGACGGCGGGCGAGGAACCCGAACGCCTTGAACGAATGCAGCGACTTTTGTTTGGTCGGCTGGCGCTCGTGTTTCTCCTACTGCTGGGCAGTTGGTGGTGGGTGGGGACCTACCTGCAGCCGTCTAACGGCACGTTCCCAACCGGACTTTTCTTGTTTTTCCTTGTCTCGATCGCGCTGACGGCGGTGTACCACGTCGTTGCGTGGTCTAATAGCGATTACAGGACCCAGCGCCGAATACAGCTTTTTATCGATATTTTTCTCATTACGTGGCTGGTCCGAGAGACCGGCGACGTCGGCTCGCCATATGTTTCGCTTTATATCGTACTGATCTGTCTTGCGGGCTTCATCCTCGACAGGAAAGCTACGTTGGCGATCACGTTCATCTCGGCGGGCAGCTTTATCCTGCTCGCTGTTTTGACCGGAAAGGCGATAATTTATTCGCTGTCCGGCGATGTGCCAACGTCCAGGTCGTTTCAGGTTGTTGGTTTGAATACAGTTGCGATCTTGTTTGTCGGTTTGATCGCGACGCGGATCGCCGAACGCAAACGCATTACGGAAGAGCTTCGCTGCAGCCGCGAAAATTTTGCCGATTTGAATATTCTGCACGAGCGAATTGTTCAATCGGTCGACAGCGGACTGATCACATTTGATCTCGAAGGTCAGATCTATGGGTTTAATCGGGCAGCCAGCGCGATGACCGGATATTCGGAAGACGCAGTTCGCGGTCAAAATGTGACGATGCTATTTGGAGAGGAGCTGGCGCAGAGAGTCGGCAGTCATGCAGATACGACTCAGCAGAATGGTGCCGAACATTTCGACACCGAGATCGCGACGACAGACGCACGCCGGATCACGGTTTCGTGCTCGGTATCGCCGCTATATCGGCGTACGGGCGAAGTGACGGGTCTCGTCGCCACGATCCAGGACGTTTCACAGATCCGGGCGCTCGAGGCTTCGCTGCGGCACGCCGATCGGCTCGCGGCAGTCGGCAGGATGGCCGCCGGATTAGCGCACGAAATTAGAAATCCGCTCGGATCGCTCAGCTCGTCACTTCAATTTCTTCGCGGTCGAGTGCCCGGCGATTCATCCGAAGCGTCGTTGTTCGAAGTTGTGCTTCGCGAATCAGAGCGGTTGAACGGCATCATCGAGAATTTTTTATCGTACGCCCGCCCGCCGGCGAACGCTCTCCGCGCACAACGGGACACAGACATCGACGCCGCACTTCGCGATTGCCTTTTGCTCGTAAAGCACAACCCGAAGGTCCATGATGCACATCGCTTTGACTATGAAGCTCCCGCGTCGCCGGTCCGTTCTCGGGTCAGCGAGACCAGCGTCAAGCAGGTAATGTGGAATCTGCTTCAGAATTCGATCAATGCAATGCCGGATGGCGGAGATATCAGGGTCCGCGTAAACGAGACGCCCGGCGGCCGGGTGCAGATGGAATTTCAGGACAGCGGACCGGGCTTTTCGCCGGATAATCTTGAACACCTCTTCGAGCCATTTTCAGTTGCGGCCTCGGGCACAGGTCTCGGCTTGTCGATCGTCCACAAGATCGTTAACGACCACGGAGGACGGATCGATATCGCATCGGCCAACGGTAAGGGGACAAAGATAGTGGTCGAGCTGCCCAAATAGAGCCCGTTTCTTCGAGTCACCGCATGGCAAACCTCCTCATTGCAGACGACGAACAAGGCTACCGAGACGTCCTGAAGGTCATCTTTGAAGACAAGGGACACAGCGTCCGGTCGGTGACCGACGGCAGGTCCGCGCTGGAGCTTTTGAAAGCACGGCCATTCGACGCGGTCATTTCCGATGTGCGGATGCCCGACATGGACGGGATCGAATTCTTGCGCGCGGCGCGCGAATTTTATCCCGACATCGGAATCATTTTAATGACCGCGTTCGGGACGATAGATACCGCTCGCGAAGCGTTTAAGCTGGGCGCTGACGACTTTCTCGCCAAGCCTTTTAACAACGAAGAATTGATCGTGATCCTCGAGAGGACGCTCGAGCGTAAAGCGCTCGTCTCGGAGAACCGCGCGCTAAAACGCGCTCAGAGGAATGCTGTAAATCTCATCGGCAGCTCATCCGCGATGCAGAAGCTTCACGACCAGATCGAAACTGTTGCGCGCGAGGAGGCAACGGTGCTGATCACGGGCGAATCAGGCAGCGGAAAGGAGCTAGTTGCCCGTGCCATTCATCAGTTGTCGAACCGGGCCGATCAGCCCTTTATCCCGATCAATTGCGGCGCGATGACCGAGACGCTCCTTGAGAGCGAGCTATTTGGCTTTGTGAAAGGGGCATTTACGGGTGCGGTCAAGAGCCGATCCGGAGTGTTTGAATCTGCCGATCGGGGCAGCATTTTTCTCGACGAGATCGGCGACATGACTCCGGCGATGCAGGTCAAAGTCTTGCGTGTACTGCAAGAACGAAAGGTGCGCCGCATTGGCGCGCCAACGGAAACGACCGTTGACACGCGTGTCATCGCCGCCACCAATCGCGATCTGCTGCCGATGGTCAAGGAAGGTTCTTTTCGCCAGGACCTTTTCTACCGCGTGTCGGTGATACCCCTGCACGTTCCGTCGTTGAGGGAGCGTCCTGAAGACATACCCGAATTAGTCACGCATTTTGCAAATAGATTTGCGTCCCGCTCGGGTAAGAGTATCTCTGTCTCGGAAGAAGCTCTCGATATACTCACAAAACGACGGTGGGACGGCAATGTACGCGAACTGGAGAACACGATCGAGCGCGCCGTAGCATTCACACCGAGCGGTGGGTCAATTCTGCCTGAACATAGTGGTGAACGCTCGGTGACGAACGGACAGCATTCCATGCACCTGCCGGTTAAAGGCCTCCATCTTCATTCCTACCTCAACGAGATCGAAAAACGCTTTGTCGAAGAAGCACTAAGCCGATGCGCGGGAAACCAGACACGCGCGGCCGAGCTGCTGCAAGTCCCTGTGCATTCACTTCGACATCTCTTGGACAAACACGGATTGAGATAGGCAATTCTAGATCGGAATTATCTCTTTGCGGCCAACGTCTCGGTGCAATCGCTCCAAAGATTTTGACGACAAGTGAAAAGTTCGGGCGCGTACTCGCGCGTTTGCTCTTCAATGGTGATGTACGACGGCGTCGTGCCGTGCGACAGTTGCGTCCAGCCAAGCCGCTCGCGATTCTGCCAAACAAACGAATAAGCTGCTTTTTCATCACCGCCTTTGAGGTGCTGCGCTTCGTGTAGCAGGACCATGGCACGCTCGGTGTCATCGGTCGTCTTTGAGTAAAAATCCGGGTACAACGTGATGATCTGGAATGGAAAGTTGGTAGCGGCGTAGGCGTTATCCTGTTTGGTTACTCGATTGAGCCAGTTGTCGCTGCTGCGAAATGCGACGGTGTGGCGGAGCAGAAAGACTTCCCTATCAAAACCCTTATGCTCGAGTAATGAGATCGCGCGGTCGACCTCTACCCTATCTGCCGGCCAAAGCGGCGTCGAGGAGGCGAGCAACGAGCAATAAAATGCAACGATGGCGAGAAACGCGGCGAAGCAGCAGCTAGCGACCAGTCCCGCCGTAGTTTGATTGCGACCAGAGTCAGGACGCCATTCGGCAGGTAGAGTTGGTCGAGTGTGTACAGTCTGCATACGTTCCCTGAGGAAAGACCAGGAACAAAAGGCGGGTATTCCATAAGTGAGCAAGAGGGATGCCACTTATTGTTATACATTGTACAACATCGGCTAAAAACGAGCAACACTTTAGTTTCCGTGCTGGAAGTTGCGACGAGTTGCGATGGGTTGAGACGTGACTCGCGATCGATCAGGACAAGTAGCCAAAGGCCGCAAGTCCTGTAAAGACGTGGATTCCAAGCGTGCAGATATAGACGGCAAGCGCCGTTGAAACGCCGATCCGTGCAAGGCGATATTCTGAGCCGTAATAGAGGACGACGGCCGTGATCACGCCCATTCCGATCTTCGCAAGCAGGAATGGCATGTCACCGACATCAAGCAGCGCCGCCATGAGCTGGTTACTTTCGGGAGCGATACCGCTTCGGACCCAGATGAGCGTGACGAATGCGTCAACTATGTTCAGGAAGAGAAGCCAAAAGATCGGACGAGAAAGATTCACGTTGTTTATAGACGTACAAATGTGTTAAACATCGCTTTAAAACTACGTGACCCCTGGCGATCACCAGGGGTCAGGAAAAAAATTTGTACGGCTGTCAGGAATATAGACGTGTTCAAACTAGAATTCAAGCGCTAATTGCGACAATCATGATTTGTCGTCTGCTGCCGTGAAAGTGAGAGATCGATCATTACGGACCTCCGTTCGGTCTGGTCGCGAAAGATGGTCCGCGACGATCATCGAACCGGTCCAGATCGCGCCGGCGAGAAAACCGCCCACGACATCGCTGGCATTATGAATGCCGATATAGACACGTGATGTTCCGATCATAAATGCAAATGCGATGCAGCCGGTCCAAACCAAAACGGCGGCAAACCGCGAACGCATTGATCGGGTCACAAGCCAGCCGACGATCGCATAAAAACTCACCGACGCGAGAGCATGGCCACTTGGAAAGCTCGAGCCTAAGGGCGTGACGTACTCGATCAGAGCTTCGGGGCGTTCGCGGCCGAAGATCGCCTTGAATGACTGGTCGAGGATGATCTGCCCCGCCATTGTGATAAGGAAGAGACTGGCGGTCTGCCATCTTCGCAGCAGGCCAAGTATGGCGATCAATGCGGCCCCAAGGCCGATCAGGACCCAGGTCGAGCCAAAGAGCGTCACGGTTAAGAACAGGTTAGTGAGGCGTGGCGTTTGCTCATGTCGGGCCAGGAGGCGAAACCAGGAATCAAACGGATCGAAATAATTTCGCGTGGCAAGGAATCCAAGTGCGGTGAGCAATATGGCGGCAGATACAAAACCGACGAGCGGGATCAGGATCTTATCGGACTGTGAGATCCGTCGCGTTTGATCGGGATCATGTCTCATGCCGCGGACTCATTTCGTATCGCCGTTTATGTAAAACGCTTCATTCACGGGCCGCAGAGGTCTACCCAACCAGAGCGGACGCCGAAGGCCGTTTGGGCCCGGTCCGGGGCGTGTTAGAGCGAGCCACCGTTTGTAAACTTCGAACGACTTTTCAGTATCAACGAAAACATCACCGTATTTGTCCTCCGCGTGAGCCTTTTCGACCGTGACTTTCTGATGCCAGCAGTGCATTCCGCTGATCGGATCGGGATGGACCGGAAATGTGATGTTTTGATGAACTCCGCCATCGGTCCAGAAAATACGTGACGTGTCAGGGTCATCGGATCTGTATGGACCGATACCCTCAACGACACGCATTTTCCATTTGCCCGGCTCGATCTCATCGATGGTTACCTGATTGGTTGCCCAACGATTATTCTTGGCGTCCTGCTCGCGGCGCCATCGGCCGATATGATGGGAGCAGGCGACGACGCCGGGACGCATGCCTTCTGTGACCCAGGCGCGGTTAACGAAATAACCGATCTCAGTGGATATGCGAACCGGATCGCCGGTCTTTATCCCCCAACGTTCGGCGTCGGAGGTGTGCATCCAGAGCGGATTGCGGTTTGAGATCTCGGCGAGCCATTTCGCATTGCTCGACCGCGTGTGAATAAGCGTCGGCAGCCGAAACGTCGGAATCAGCACGATCTCGCCTTTCGCCGCATCAAGCTCGTCGGTGTGAATGTGACTTTTAACGTACGTCGGGATCGCGTATTCGGGCCAGCCCCATTCGGCGGTAGTTCCCGAGAAAAATTCCTGCCGCCTCGACGGCGTATTAAATCCTACACGCGCTTTGCCGTCGACGATGACGGCGATCGTCTTGCCGTCTTTCTTGATCTCACCTGTCGCCGCATCAATATCTGCGTTGGCAAGCTGCTGCTCGCCGGCGAGGTCCATGTGCTTTTCATAGACGGCCGTTTCGACCTCGAAGGCGCCGAATTTGCGCATGTAATCGAGCGGCGTCAAGCCCTCTTTCTCGGCCCTTTCAGGCAGCCCTTTCGTATTTTCGAAAATGTACTGGTAATACTCGTCGACCCTTATTTTTTCGCCGGGCCGATAAGGCGACATGAAATGTTTGCGGATTCCTAAATCGCCGTCGGGGTCGATCCGCCACGAAAGCTCGAACCAAAACTCATCCTCTTCCCAAACCTCGCCAGGATTTGTCTCGTACGTAAAGGTCGTTTCGCGGCCCATTTTTCTAGCGGCCTCGCGAAGTACAGGTTGTCGAAACGAGATCCACATCCCGGAATGCGTCTCGTAGCTTGTTAGGTCGTGCCGCTCGCTTGAGTGGCCCATTGGGAGCACGTAATCGGCAAAATAAGCCGTCTCGTTCCATGTCGGTGTCAACGCGATGTGCAGACCGATCTTGCTCTCGTCCGATAGCGCCTCGATCCACGAAAAACCGTCAGGATATGTCCAAACTGGATTGAAGACACGCGTGAAATAGACGGCGAGCTTGCCGCGGCCCTCTTTGAGAAAGTGAGGCAGCAGAAAGCTCATCTCGTAATGAGCAAGCGGATATTCGAGCGGAAAGTGAAGCTCGTTCCAGAACTTTTGCGCCGGGGGCGTGTCGTAACTTGCGGGCTTGAATTTGTTCCACGCGCTTGGCAGCGTGCCGCCAACCGTGCCGACGCTGCCCGTAAGAACACTCAGAAAATGCAAGCATCGAGCGACAGCCCAGCCGCCGAGATTGCCGCTGCCGGCGGAACGCCAATTGTGGCATGAGAAGCGCGTGCCTGCACGGCCGACTCGTCTTGCAACATCGACGATCGTCGCAGCCGGAACGCCGCTCTCGGCCTCGGCAAATTCGGGAGTGTATTCGGAGTAAAACTCTTCCATTTCGGCGATGAAATCGTCGAAACTACCTTGGTGCGGCTCTGCCGCTCTATTTGCGGAAAAGCTCTGCTTTTCCGAAGCCTCGTCCCACTTAACTTGCGGCTCTGCCGCTGAGGGACTGGCCGCCCGCTCACGCAGGCGGTTCTGACTTTGCAGGTTGCGAAGCGCATCGCGCCAGTTGACCCAGTCACGCAGGAATTTTTCGTTAAAGAGACGTTCGCGGATGATGATGTTGGCCATTGCGAGCAAGACCGCGGCCTCGCTGCCGGGATAGGTCGGCATCCAGTAATCGGCCATCGAAGCGGTATTCGAGAGACGCGTGTCCATGACGGCGAGTTTTGCGCCGTTCATCATGCCTTCGATACTGCGCTGCGCGTGTGGATTGAACTAATGGCCGGCCTCAAGATGGGCAGAGATCAGCAGGATGAAATCCGCATTGGCGTGATCAGGCGACGGCCTGTCGTAACCCTGCCAGATCGCATACCCAAAACGCGCTCCTGCCGAGCAGATGTTCGTGTGACTGTTGTGACCGTCGACGCCCCAGGACTGCAATATGCGGTCCATAAAACCCTCGTGACCCGGACGGCCGACGTGGTAGACGACCTCGTTTCGGCGGTCTTCTTTTAGCGCCGTGCGGATCTTGGCCGCGATATCGTCCAGCACTTCGTCCCATGTCACACGCTCCCACTCGCCGCCGCCGCGTTTTCCTTTTCGTTTTAGCGGATAGAGTATGCGGTCCGTGTCATTTATCTGATTGATCGTCGCGGGACCTTTGGCGCAATTACGGCCGCGGCTGCCCGGATGATACGGATTGCCCTCAAATTTGCGGACTGTGAACGTCTCTTTGTCGATATAGCTAAGCAGCCCGCAGCCGGCTTCGCAATTAAAGCAGGTCGTCGGGACGATCATGTAGCTTTTCTTTTCGCGCCGCTGACCGCTCTTGGCTTCGTATTCGACCCAATCGTCCCATTTTTCAGGCGGGGGATAGTCTGTCAGATCGCCAGGTTCAGTAATTGGCGGGAGAGCGGCATTGTTGCCGACGTGAAGATTTGGAATAAGCCGGAGTTTCTCGGCGATCGATTCAATAAATGAGGGCTTGTGAGATGCCATATTAGCTCAACGGAATCAACTGCGGCGCGCGGACCCAGATCCGCTCACCGACAAACAGACCTATCAGTATCAGCAGGCCCGAAATCGCCGCGCTGCCTGACTGGCCTATCATGAGCAGTAGAAGCGGAACAAGATTCCCGGCCAGAATCACTCCGAGCCAGAATTGATAGCTAAATCTGCCCCGCGTGATCATCGAGACGGTCTTGTGAGCATCTTCGGTCGCGTGCGTTGTCGAAAGCTCAACGACATGAGTGATCAGGTTGATCACTATCATCGCCGAGGTCAAAAAACCGAATACGATACCGATCCCCAGATTCGGCTTTAACCATAGATCGCCGATCAAGTACACTGCGAAGCCCGCCATCAACGAATGGATGATCATATGCAGGCCGAGCACGGGGCTCTGCCAAAAGTCGCGGCCTTTCGCCTGTGCAAACAGAAACGCTGTATAGACCGCGGACAGCAATGCGAAAACAATACCGACCGGCTCGATGTAAGCGAGCAGCGTGTCGCGAGCGAGATAATTTGCGACGATCCAAACAGTGAGCAGAGCGCCGTAAATCGTGATCACGTACGCGCCGCGGGTCAGCCATGATCGCCATTGCGGCCTCAGCAATACATATAGGAACCTGTCGGGCCGGCCGAGATCCTTGATCAGTAAAATGCCGGTTATCGCGAGAAAAATGACTGCTACCCACGCGCCGAACTGTTTCATTTGGTACGACAGGTCCACGAAATAGCCGCCGATCACCGGAACCAGAAATGCGCCTGCGGCAATAGCCTTCGTCCAGACATACGCAGAAACTTCCCATCCCCAAAGGACGCCTTTCGATGGGGCGTCGTAGACACGACGCGGCTGGATCGCGGACACTCCTGTCCGCAACGCCGCCGCGCGGCGAAAATGGCCGGCCTCTTCGGATTCGGCGGATATTCTCTCGCTTCGCTCGATGCGGACGAGGGCGTCCGCGTTCCGACCAGCGAAGTGACCGACGCCGGATGACTGACTTGACCACATGTAATCGGTGTCTGGATTGGCCGCCGTCGGGTCGAGCGATGCGCGGTCGCCGTCGATATAGAAAAGTTTTGGTCTGGTTCCCTTTTCAGGTTTGCGGACCGAGACGGTTTCGCGGGCGAGCAGCCGCGAGATCTCGGTATTCGGGTTGTCCATATCGCCAGAGACAATGGCATGTTCAGGGCAAACATTTACGCAGGCTGGTTCGAGGCCGATATCGACGCGGTGCGTACAGTAATTGCATTTCGCAGCGGTCTCAGTCTCAGGCTCCATGTAAAGCGCGTCGTACGGACACGCCTGCGTGCAGGATTTGCAGCCGATGCAGCGCCGATTGTCGAAGTCGACGATCCCGTCCTTGCGGGTAAAGAGTGCCGTGACCGGACAGATCTCGACGCATGGAGCGTCGGCACAATGATTACACCGCATCACGGAAAACAAGCGCCGCGTGTCGGGAAAGGTTCCCTTTTCGATATACTTGACCCAAGTGCGGTTAACGCCGACGGGGACTTCATGCTCGGCCTTGCAGGCAACGGTGCAGGCGTGACAGCCTATGCATTTCCGATTGTCGATAACGAAGCCGAAGTTCATAGACAGGTGAAGCGCAAAAGGAAAGTTTAGCGTATCGCGTTGGCTTGGGCTAGCGGCGGGTTTTTACGGGCAGAACGAGCGGTAAGCGCTAGCATCTGATCAGGAGTTTATGTAACCGGTAGCCTGCAGGGTACGTCATTCAGTTATGTCGGGACTGTCGTCATCTCAATTCACGTCAGGTGTTGTCGCAATTTCTGGCGCGCTCGCTTTATAGATAAAAGGGCTGACTCGGAGGGAAGACCAATAATGCTACGAAACATTTATTCTTTTATATTCCTCGCGCTTTTAGCGATCGGCGCGGCGGCCCAGAAAGATGGTTCGGCCCAACCAACGCCGACGCCGCCTGTGCTGAAGGGCGACACAAAGGCAACGGACCAACCACCCGCGCTCAAAGACCCGAATGAACCCGCGACGAAGACCAAATCGCTGAACGGAAACGACGACGACATCATCAAGGTCGATACGGACCTCGTAACTACGCCCGTTTCGGTCCTCGACCGCAGCGGCCGATTTATCGCAGGTCTCCGAAAGCAGGACTTCAAGATCTTTGAAAACGGAGTTGCGCAAAAGGTCACTTACTTTCAATCCGAAGAGCAGCCATTTACGGTAGTTCTGATGATCGATGTCAGCCCTTCAACGAGATATAAGATCGATGACATTCACTATGCCGCTGTTCGGTTTCTGGACCAGTTGCGGCCAAATGACAAGGTGATGGTCGTGTGTTTCGACTCGCGTGTGCGGCTTTATACCCCGGAGCCGACCTCGGACAGGAAAACGCTTTTCGCGGCAATTTATAAGGCACAATTCGGCAGCGGCACCAGCCTATACGACGCCGTGAGCGCCGTTTCGCAGCTCGAACAGATCAAGATAACGGGCAGAAAGGCCATCGTAATTTTTACGGACGGTGTTGACACAACCTCGCGGGTCGCCTCGCTCGAGAGCACATTAACGGATGCGGAAGAGCTCGATGCGCTGATCTATCCGGTCCGCTATGACACCCAGCAGACGGCCAATGGAAGCGGCGCTCCGCAAGCCGTTGATCTGTCAAAATTGCTAAAGGATTATCCCGGAGTTCAGATCCCGCAGGGCGCGATCATTCGGGCCGGTCGCGGTCAGAGCGCGTCTGAATACGAACGCGGACGCATGTACCTTTCGGGACTAGCTGATAAGACAGGCGGCCGAATCTTCGAAGCTGATTCAACTACCAACATGGACACTGCCTTTGCCGGCATTGCTGAGGAGCTAAGGCGACAGTATTCGATCGGTTATTATCCTGAAAAACCCGGCGCGCCCGGTGAGCACCGAAGCATCAAGATCCAGGTATTGCAGCACCCGAACGTGGTGGTGCGCGCCAAACACGAGTACGTATTTAAGCGAAACCGGGCGAGTGATTCCGAAGTAAACAACTGACCATCTATCGAAGGGCCCCGTTGAACTTGTCCAGACTGGCTGACCCTGGGCAAAGCTCGGCCTCGCTCAACGTATTTAGCGGCCTGTCCGTGGTGTGAAGGATCTCGTGAAGGTCGCTTGTCTCGGGCTTCATATAAAGCAGGCCGGTAAGGATCTCTCCTTTCTCTTTCGCGTGCTGAACGGCTACCATAGCAGACATCCTATCGAGTGGGTCCCAATCCTCTTCGATCTTTCGGAGGCGCAGCAGCGTTCCGTCATGCATCCGAACGGTTTGAACCGAACCCTCCTTATAGCTAGCGGTTATCTCATGCATTACGGGAACGAAATCGACGGTCGCCGTCAACTCCATGTGCTCACGGACGTAGTCGTAGGATTTGGTCGAGCCGACATTATTGTTGAAGGTAACACAGGGAGAAATTACGTTAATAAAAGCAAACCCGGGATGCTTCATCGCAGCTTTCATCAGGGGAATGAGTTGTTCCTTGTCGCCGGAGAAGCTTTGTGCGACAAATGTGGCGCCGAGCTCAAGAGCAAGACTCGCGAGATCGATCGACTCAAACGGATTTACCGAACCCGACTTATTCTTTGAACCGGCGTCGGCCGTTGCAGAGTCCTGACCTTTTGTCAGACCGTAACAGCCGTTGTTCATCACCAAATAAACCATATTCAGGTTTCGACGGATGACGTGAACGAACTGTCCCATCCCGATCGAGGCTGTGTCGCCATCGCCCGAGACACCAAAGTAGATGAGATCGCGATTGGCAAGATTGGCTCCCGTCGCGACAGATGGCATCCGGCCGTGGACGGAATTAAAACCGTGCGAATTGGAAAGAAAATAGGCGGGCGTTTTTGACGAGCAGCCGATGCCCGAGAGCTTTGCCACCTTGTGCGGCTCGATATCCATCTGCCAGCAAGCCTCAACGATTGCCGCGCTGATCGAGTCATGCCCACAGCCGGCGCAAAGCGTCGAAAGCGTGCCTTCGTAATAGTCGACCGTAAAGCCTAAGGCATTTTTAGGAAGAGCCG
The DNA here is from genome assembly GCA_036493385.1 of Pyrinomonadaceae bacterium. GTDB lineage: Bacteria > Acidobacteriota > Blastocatellia > Pyrinomonadales > Pyrinomonadaceae > OLB17. Next base: position 11,771 of record DASXPW010000259.1, on the reverse strand, counting down.
GGTGGCGGAATTTGGAACGGACGTAGGTCATAAGAAGAGAGAGAACTATTTATCGATCTAAGCCAAGAGATGGACGCCGTCGGTTATGCTTTACAGCAACGATCTTTATCGTTTCGTCATCTACGATCTCAAACAGGACATGATGTGGAAACCGGTCGAGATTAGCTCTTCGAATCCCGATTTCGGACTCACGATACGAGAGAGGTCGTTCGGCTATCCTCTCGATAAAAGTCTCAAGCTCAGAAGTAAATTCGTCAGCGAGCTCTGGGCCTTCCCGCTCTTCGTAATAGTCCACGATCTCGAGAACGTCGAAACGAGCTTCGACGTGATATCTGATCCTCCTCACCCGCGACGATCTTTAAAGAACTTAAAGAATTCCTCATGAGTTAGAACGCTTGACGGGTCTTCGTCCATCTCGCGACTGCGACGACGAGCGTCTTCCAGTCCTGCCTCGTCAACAAAATCCGGTGGCAGCGAGGCGATCAATCTATCCGCGAGCTTCGCCCTGTCCTGGTCGGGGAGGCTCAACGCTTGCCTTTCAATTTCCGTTACAACCGACATATCTCGCTCCTACGCATTATCGCCTTTCCGCAAATGATTTGAAACCTGTCTAAAAATATTGTCAGCCGTTATCGGCGTACCGTCGTAGTTTAAGACTTTGATCAGTTTTTTTGGATCGGCGTCGAGCTCGATCAGCATCAGGCTGCGGAATTGGGCGTCGCGGTTTTGCTCGATGACGAATATCTTTTCGTGCGAGTTCATAAATTCAGCGACCGAATCGTTAAACGGAAAACCGCGAACACGCATCGCATCGAGCTTGATCCCATCTTGCTCGAGCAGCTCAAGGGCCTCTTCCGAGGAATATGTCGATGTCCCAAAAAAGACGACACCCAGGGTTGAGCACTTACTTACGTGCGGGTTGCCGGCACGACTGCCGGCCTCAAAAAACTCGGGTGCGGGGACAAGCGATTTTGCGGTTTCCCACTTTTTCAGCAGCCGGTCGACATTCTTTTTGTATTCTGCACTGTCTTCGGTATATCGGGCGTATTCGTCATGTGACGAGCCACGCGTGGTGAATGCACCGTGTGTGAGATCGGTCGCGGGAATCGTTCTATATGGAACGCCGTCGCCATCGACATCTTTATAACGGGCAAATCGGCCGTTGCGATTCAGGGCCGCGGCGTCCAAAACCTTGCCTCGATCAAATTTTCGGCTGTCGTCCCATTTGAGCGGTTCAGAAATATGATCGTTCATGCCGAGGTCGAGGTCTGACATGACAATGACCGGCGTCTGCAGTCGCTCTGTTATATCGAAGGCAAGCGCGGTCATCTCAAAACACTCATTAGGCGTCGAAGGCAACAACAGAGGATGTTTGGTATCGCCGTGTGAAGCGTAGGCAGCTTCGAAAATATCTGATTGTTGGGTCCGTGTCGGCATTCCGGTCGAAGGGCCGGTGCGCTCGACATCGATCAGAACGGTCGGTATCTCAGAAAAATAGGCGAGACCCAGAAACTCGTTCATTAGTGACACGCCTGGCCCGCTCGTTGCTGTAAATGCGCGGGCGCCGTTCCAGCAAGCACCAATGACCATACCGATCGCGGCCAACTCGTCCTCCGCCTGAACAATGGCGAAATTATTTTTTCCCGTTTCCGCGTCAACTCGATACCGCGAACAATATTTGGCGAATGCATCAACAACCGAAGTCGACGGCGTGATCGGATACCAGGCCGCGACGGTCGCCCCGCCATAGATCGCGCCAAGAGCGCAGGCGGCGTTACCGTTCATCATGATCTTGCTGCCGAGAAGGTCTCGCCGCTCAAGACGCAGATCGAAAGGATGGTCAAAATTGTCACGGATATAGTTGATGCCCAGCTGTAGCGCTTTATAATTCGGCTCGATCAGCTTTTCCTTGCCCTTGAACTGGTCGGCTATCAATTTCTCCAGCGCCGAATATTCGATGTCGCATAGCACGGCCAATGCGCCAATGTAAACAATATTCTTAAAAAGCTGCCGCTGCCGCGCATCAGTAAATTCTGCGTTGCACAGCTCCATCAGTGGAACGCCGAGATGCGTGATATCGTCCCGCTCGTAACCGGGCGGCAGCGGTTTAGAGCTGTCGTACAAAAAATATCCGCCGGACCGTACATCGTGATAATCCTTCGCCATGCTCTGCGGATTGACACAGACCATCAGGTCGATGCCTTCGCGACGACCAAGATAGCCTTTTTCGCTGACGCGGACCTCGTACCATGTCGGCAGGCCCTGAATGTTTGACGGAAAAATGTTCTTGGCCGTGACGGGAACGCCCATCCGAAACACGGCCTTAGTAAACAGCGCGTTGGCCGAGGCCGAACCGGTGCCATTCACGTTGGCGAAGCGGACAACAAAATCGTTTGTCCTAACGGATGTCTGGTCGCTCATCAGGAAGTGACAAGCTCCTCTGCGGTTAGCGGTGAGCGGGTAAGTTTCACAAATGCTCCGGTGGAACCAGCGTTGTAAGTCTTATGGTCGGCCTTTAAAACGTTATACCAGAATTGCTGCATGTCCCAGGCGGCCGTCGGGCACCGCTCGGCGCAGAGGCCGCAGTGGAGGCAGACATCTTCATCCTTAACCATCACGCGGCCGGTCTTGAGACCATCTTCTACGTATAGGTCCTGCGTAAGATTAAGCGCCGGTACCTTTGTCCGCTGTCGCAGGTCTGACTCATCGCCATCGGCAGTAAATGTGATGCAGCTCGTCGGGCAGATGTCGACACAAGCGTCACATTCGATGCATTTTGGAGCCGAAAAGACGGTCTGCACATCGCAGTTCAGACAGCGGAGCGCTTCCTTAAAGCCCTCGTCTTCGTCGAAGCCGAGTTCCACCTCCTGTTTGCGGTTCTTAAGCGTGATCGATTTGTCAGCCTGCGCCACGACGTAACGCGGATCGTTGGCAACCTCGCTGTGATACGCCCATTCGTGGATGCCCATCTTCTGGCTGTGAAGATTTACATTCGGCGGCAGCCGATCCGCAAGCGACTTGTCCTTGCACAGCAGGTCGATCGAGACCGCGGCCTGATGGCCATGAGCGACAGCGGTGATGACGTTCTCGGGGCCGAACGCAGCATCACCTCCAAAAAATACTTTCGGATGAGTCGATTGAAATGTCACCGTGTCGATCACCGGCATGTTCCACTTGTCAAAGTCAATCCCGAGGTCACGCTCGATCCATGGAAATGCATTTTCCTGACCGATAGCGACCAACACGTCGTCGGCGGGGTAGAAAACCTCCGGCTCGCCTGTCGGAACGAGCGAGCGCTTGCCGCTCTCGTCATAAACGGCGTCGACCTTTTCGAACATCACGCCCCGTAGCCGCCCGCCCTCAACAACGAACGATTTGGGCACGTGGTTGTCGATGATCGGAATGTCCTCATGCTGAGCATCTTCTTTCTCCCACGGTGACGCCTTCATTGTGGCAAAAGGTGAGCGGACGATGACCTTTACGTCTTCCCCGCCGAGCCGACGCGCCGTGCGGCAGCAGTCCATTGCGGTGTTTCCGCCGCCGAGAACGATCACGGTCTTTCCGATCGACTTTATGTGCTCGAACGCTACGCTTCCGAGCCAGTTGATGCCGATATGGATGTTTGCAGAGCCCTCTTCTCGTCCGGGCATCTGCAATTCTTTACCGCGCGGCGCACCGGTGCCGACAAAGACAGCGTCGTAGTCTTTGTCGAGAATCTCCTTGAGGCTCGCGACGTAGGTGTCAAAGGTCGTGTGGATGCCGAGGTCGAGAATATAATTCACCTCTTCATCCAGGACCGATTCCGGAAGGCGGAATGCAGGAATCTGGCTGCGCATAAAGCCGCCGCCTTTCTTTTGATCATCGTAAAGATGGAGTTCGTAACCAAGCGGTGCCAGGTCGCGAGCGACTGTCAGCGACGCCGGCCCAGCGCCGATCAGCGCGACCCTTTTTCCGTTCGGCGCAAACGGCCCTTGAGGCATCAGAGGCTTCACATCACCGCGATAGTCCGCAGCAACGCGCTTCAGGCGGCAGATGGCGACGGGCTTTTCCTCGACGCGGCCGCGCCGGCATGCTGGTTCACAGGGTCGGTCGCAAGTACGGCCAAGGATCCCCGGAAATACGTTCGAATCCCAGTTGATCATGTACGCTTCCGTGTACAAGCCCTCAGCGATCAGTCGAATATATTCCGGGACGGGCGTGTGCGAGGGACACGCATATTGACAGTCCACGACTTTGTGGAAATACTCTGGATCTTGAATATCAGTAGGTTTCACTTTCCGTCGGCGGCTGGGCCTGTGAGTATCGAACGTGCAGTGTTTTCACGCGCAAATCGCGTAAACGAGGCCAAAACTACCTTGTTTAAAAAATAATATAAATTGAGCTGCAAAGCCAATCGATCGGCTTTCGAAGGCTACAAAATTGAAACAATTTTATAGAAATGGCTGGCCGCGTAAGCACACTTGGCGGAAATGATCTGATCTAAGTGTAACTAATAAGCCACGGTTGAAGCCGCGCCAAGTCAACTGGCTTTGCTATGACATCATTGCAGCCGACATCCATTGCGCGATCGTAATAAAAATCGGCGTACGCGGTGACGGCCACGATCGGCACGTCAGACAACTGGTCATGCTGGCGAATAGCGGTCGTCGCCTGCATCCCATCCATAATTGGCATCGCAATGTCCATAATGATGAGATCGGGATGCTCCGTGACCGCCATTTGCACGGCCTCGTACCCATCGGCGGCCTCCAAAACCTCGAACCCGTCGTGCTCGAAAAACACTTTCATCATTTTGCGGACATCGTCGAAGTCTTCCGCAACCAGAACACGTTTGCTCATCTATTAACCTCCAAGCTAGTCGACTCTTAACCTCTAAGCTGGTCGACTGGCTCATCACAGCGCGGACTCGCTCATCTTCAGTAAGACGCTAATGTGAGCTCGGCGCTGTGACATTTATGTCAACTTTCTTTTCCGTCGCGCCTAGGAAGCCGCCTTTCCAAACAACCAACGCCAAAAGCGCGACAATGATGATAAGAGCGATTGCCCAAATAGCACTGCTTGCCGCACCGTTTCCTTCGTCTGCCATATTCCCCTCCGTCTGACCAAATCCCAATTGCGCCACGCAAACCTGATACCATTCCTCTAAATGACTTATTTTCTGCGTTTACGGCATCAAGAATCGAATTGGGGCGTATTGATAGCGAACGCCTGGAAACGGTCAGAATACAGGTGCCGAACCCTTCCTCAACGCAAAATCATCTTTTACTTTTCAGTCGAAACTACTATGATTGCTTTGGCCGATCGGTGCTTTGTGTAGATGCCGATCACGCCGACCCGCCCTGATCAATGACAATTTTCATTAGGCAAACGCTCGAAACCGTGGCCGGTATTCCCGATGTCGTCGGCTACATTTTTGTCTTCTTGTTCGGCGCCGCTATTGGCAGCTTCTTAAACGTCGTTATCCATCGCGTTCCTAACGAGCAGTCGATCGTGTTTCCAAATTCCGCTTGTCCGAAATGTGGTGAGCAGATCAGGCCGTATGACAATATTCCGATCTTGAGCTGGCTCATTCTCCGCGGAAAATGTCGAAATTGCCACGCTCCGATCTCGGCACGATATCCGGCAGTCGAGCTGCTGACCGCACTTATTTTTGTTCTGGTCTATTGGCAGGTCGGTCCTGACCCGTTTCTTCCGGTTGCCCTGATCTTTGTTTCGGCGATCATCGCCCTTATTTTTATCGATTCAGAGCACATGATCCTGCCAAATGCGATCACCTATCCACTCTTTGTCTTTGCCGTCCTGGTTCGAATCGTTTATCCGCTATTCGTCGGAAAGGCTTTCTTTTTCGATCTGAGTGTATGGCCGCTTTCATATTTTCCGGGCTGGCCGTGGTGGGCGCTCTCCCTGATAGGAGCGCTGTTGGGAGCATTGGTCGGCGGCGGATTTCTTTGGCTTGTAGGCGAGGCATGGAAGCGGCTTCGCGGCGTCGATGCGATGGGACTGGGGGACGTTAAAATGATGGCAGCCGTCGGCGCTCTTCTCGGATGGCGACTAACCTTGCTTTCGATATTCCTTGGCGCTTTTTCCGGTGCATTGATCGGCGGCGTTTTGGTAATGCGTCAAAAGGACCGCAACCTACAGATGCAGATCCCATTTGGCATTTTTCTCGGCATCGGTACGATCGTCGCGATGTTATTCGGTGAGCGCCTGATAGGCTGGTACATCACAAACTTCATACCGTAAGCGCTCTAGCCTAATCAACACCCACTTTGGCGACGCATCCTCCGACGCAGACAAAGGTGGTATTGGAATGTCGTCTGGCAGCATTTTCCGGGATCCACTTTCCGCATCGGGCACAATTCACGAGTTTAATTCCGCGATCCGGTTCGATCGATCTCGGCCGGTTCGGCGTCTGCTGCAATCGGGCACGCGCCGCTTGAAACTGTTTCCAGATGGTGATGAGTGTGACGATCTGGCGGCGATATTTCACCGCGGTCAACGCGAGCAAAATCCCGACAACCAGGAGAATAAAAAGAACCTCTCTCATTTCGCGATTGCGCCGACTTGTTTCGTGAGTTCCGGGATCGCCGGATCGGACGGATCTGCTTCGCGAAGTTTGGCGAGGTAATCGGCGGCTTCGCCCTGGTTTTGCTGACGAAGCAACGCCTGGACGATAAACTCGAGCGCTTTTACCTGCTTCGGATCGACATCGAGCGCTTTCTTGAATTCGACGATCGCCTTATCATTCTGCGGCGGGTCTTCCGCAAAATACGTCATTCCGAGATCGGTGCGAACATCTGTGTCATTCGGGGTTTTAGCGAGAGCCTTTTCGTAGAATGCTCTAGCCTTTTGGAGCGAGTTGTTGTCCTTCTTGAAATATCCGACATCAAATGCAGCGTTCCCTTGGCCGATGATCACTTCGACGTCATTCGGAGCAAGTCCGGCCGCGCGGTCAAGCAGTTTCGCGGCCTGTGCGATCAAATTCACATCCTGACTGGCCGATCCATACCGAGCCAAAGCCAACCCGAGATTTTTTTGATAGTTGAAATTTGTAGGATTTGCTTCTGCTTCACTGAGCTTGGCCTGTATCTCATCCGGGCTTAATTCCGAATTCGCGTCGGTCTCCGACTGTTTGGCAACGGCCCGCGCGCTTTCGAGCTCGGCGCGTAGTGAATTTAACTCTGATCTATTGACCGAGTTTGCCATGAGAAATCCGCCGATAAATGCGAGGACGACGGCGGCGGCCGCGATCAAAAGCGACTTTGTCGACATTAACGAGATGGTATCAGAGGCGATGCCGGGCGCAAAAAAGCGCGACCGCCGATCAGCGGCAGCCGCGCGATCTTTAATGCATGGCAACGATTATTTTTTACCTTTCGGCTCCGGTATATACGGCAGGTCCTCAGCCCGGCGACGCGTCGGTGGGTCAGAGGAGCGACGTCTCGGGATCGTCGTCCCGCCACGTCGATCTACGCTCCCCGTGGGCAGACCTCTGCCGTGCACAGCTTCGATCAGGATCCTCGTTATCTCCTGAGAGAGAGTGCGGTGCTCTGCCGCCGCGCGACGACGAAGCGATTCTTTCAATTCATTGGGAACGTATGCTCCGATGAATACACCTTTACGATTTGCCATATTGTGGACGTCTCTCCAGTCTTTAGGATTGATACGGAAGATCTGGCCGTGATGTAATGAGGCGAACCTGTAAGCCGAATTCTGTTAGCTGCCTTTCGACAGCCGGTGACCATTCATCTGGCCCCGATGTTACCATCGGGATCAAGCGATCTACCCGAAAATGCCGTCCCGACGGATCGGGACTCTCGGCGGGCCGCCGATCAGCACTTCCCTATTTGATCTTGCACCACGAGGAGTTTGCCCGGCCGTGAATGTCGCCATCCACGCCGGTGAGCTCTTACCTCACCGTTTCACCCATTGCCCCGACGAGTCGCGGCTGGTTTGTTTTCTGTTGCACTTGTCGTCACTCGGGCCCGAAAGCCCGCGTGCCCGGACGTTATCCGGCTCGCTGCCCTTTGGTGTTCGGACTTTCCTCTGCTGCCAATGCAACAGCGGTCACCCGGTTCGCCTCATTACACGGCGCCCAGCAGTATAACAAAAAACGTTAAACATTTGAACATCGTTGTACGAACCCGGTTCAGTCTGTTTCCGAGGCGGCTAAATGCTTCCAGTTCGCACTCGAAAAACGACTGACTACCGACTCGGTCTCGGTGGCCGTAGAACATGTTCGGATCTCCCGGATCAGCTCGATCGCCTCTTCATAAGCTAAACCCTCGATCACATCCCGAACGCGGGCGACGGAGGTCGGATTCATGCTCAAACGTTTGGCGCCGAGACCGACTAAAAGCGGGACGTAAAATGGCGAGCCCGCGATCTCACCGCAGACTATACACTGCTTCTTACTGCGTTCGGCAGCTTGCAGAACAGTGCCGATCGCCTTCAGAACGGCTGGATGAAGAGAGTTGAACCATTTCGACACCGCCTCATTATCGCGATCGACCGCGAGAAGATACTGAACCAGATCATTTGTCCCCAAACAAATAACGTCAGACTCATTCAAGATCCCGTCGATAGTCAGCAGTGCCGCCGGAACCTCGATCATCGCGCCGAGGCGAGGCTCGCCGATCGGTATTCCAGCAGATTCGAGAAATTCACGTTCTTCGGCAATGATCCGGCGGGCCTCCCGGATCTCCTCGACATCCGACACCATCGGAAGGATCACGTCGATCGAGGTGTCAAATGAAGCGCGCAGCAACGCACGTATCTGCGTTCGAAATATTTCCGGCAATTCTAAACTTAGTCGGACGCCGCGTAATCCCAAAGCCGGATTCTTTCCGTAAGCAAATTGGTGGTCGAAAAGATCATCAGCGCTGATGTCGAAGGTGCGAATTCGAACGCCGAATTCGCGAGTCATTTCAGCGATCTCACGATACGCTCGATACTGCTCTTCTTCTTCCGGAAAGTCGTGGAAACGCCGGAAACAAAACTCGGACCTGAAAAGTCCCACACCCTTGGCGCCCTCGCGTTCCGCCGAAATGTATCGGTCTGGAAGGTCCGCGTTCGCAAGTATCGCTATCTCCCTGCCATCTAGAGTGTGAAAGATCCCGTTAGAGGACCGTGCTGAATTCGGTTTAGGCCGGCCGTTTGCGGCCGCGGCGTCAACTACTTTCTTCTCGAGCGGTCGCGCAATAACCTCGCCCGTATAAGCGTCGACGATGACTTCGTCGCCCGACCGGATCTGTTCGCACACGGCTTTGATGCCGGTCACGGCGGGAATGCCGAGCTCGCGCGCGAGAATGTTTGTGTGCGAGGTCCAACCGCCCTGTTCCGTGACGATCGCCGCGGGCTGCTTCGTCGAGAGCTCGATAAGCGTCGACGGATTTAGCTCGTGCGTAACGATCACCATTCCAGGTTCAAGTTCTATCCGATCGGACGCGCCGCCCAAGGCCCCGAGGATTCGGTCTGTGACATCCTCGATATCCTTGTAACGTTCGCGCAGGCGCTCATCGGGGATTTCCTTGTGTTGCAGGATGTACGCATCAGTGACGAGCTTTACGGCCCATTCGGCATTGACGCATTCGGATTGGATCTTTTGTTCAACAGCGTCCAGCAAGATAGGGTCATCCAGGACTGCGCGATGAAATTCCAGGACACCCGTCACATTCTGCGGAAGTGATCCACTATCTGCATTAGCGAGCCGCTCAAGCTGCCGTTTCGCAAGCCCGACGGCGGAGCGGAACCGGCCGGTCTCGCGGGAAACTGCGTCGCCCGCGACAGGAACGCGAAAGAATTGGCGTCGCTTGCCGTAAAGACAGACGGCTTTGCCGCCGGCAATACCCCTCGAAACTGAACGCCCATGCAGTCTCGTCTCGGAACTGTCGCCCATTGATATAGATTCTATCTTGAAAAACGGTAAGGCAATAGGGCCGGGCTCAAACCGTGATCCCGGCCGAACGAGTAATGATGATGTCACACGCGTCCCGCGCAGAATCGGCAAAATCGAGAAGCGCAACATCCGCGTCCGAAACGACCAGATTTTCCTGCCAGGCGCGGACGACCTTTCGCCAACTCGGGCCAAGCAGAACGATAGGACGCGGATCGAGGACCTTTGTCTGAAGCTTGTTCCAAACCAACGAAACCTCGGTCACCGTGCCCATGCCGCCGCGAAGCGCAATAAAACCGACCGATCTCATGATCAGGTTTTGAAGACGCTCATAAAAATGCGCCGAGGCGACCTTGTCCGTAAGATATCGATTTGGTTCGGACTTGAATTGATTCATCACGATCCCAAAAACGCGCCCGCCCTTTTCTCTGGCACCTCGCGACGCCGCTTCCATTACACCGAGATATCCGCCGGTGCAGATCGTGAAGCCGGCTTCGGCAAGTCTTGAGCCGATCTCCACGGCCTGTTGATACTCTTCGCTTTGCTCGTTGCACTTCGAGCCGCCAAAGATCGTTACAATTCTGTCTCCAGTCGTATGTATCACGTGATGTTCTCGTGCGTAATTATATCCGGCTCGATCTCGACTGCAAATTGTCTACTCCGTTACGGCTTCTTCCGGCGTGATATTGCCGGCCTCGTGGATAGCTTGCGCCGTGTTTGTAAAAAGCAGTATCACGCTGCCCACCACAAAAAATGCGATCAGCGCCAGGATAGCCGGTCGGTATGAATCGCTAAGCTGGGCAACGAGGCCGAAAACGATGGGCCCAAGCCACGAAGTGCCTTTTTCCGAGATCGCGTAGATCCCGAAAAACGCCGACTCTCTGCCGGCCGGGATCATTTGGGAAAACAGAGAGCGTGACAATGCTTGCGAGCCGCCAAGCACCAGGCCGATAAAGGCACTCATGACATAAGCCTCAGCCACCGTCTCAAGGAAGGCGTAGGCATAGATGACGATGCCGCACCAGATCACCAGCGAAATTAGTATTGCGATCTTGGCGTTTGTAAAATGAGCTATCCGTTCGAAGGCGAGTGCGCCGACGAAACCCATGATCTGGGCGATGGCAAATGAGACAAACAAAACAAGCTTGTCTGTCTCGAGCCCGCGGGCTACAAAGATCTCCTGCGACAGGAAGACTGCGGCCATCGAGATCACCGTTTGAATGCCATCGTTGTAGAGCAAATATGCGATGAGGAACTGAAGCGTGTGCCTGAGCTTAAACAGCTCCCTGAACGTGCCCGCAAGTTCGGAAAAGCCGGCCCTGACATATCCACGCCCTGCCGGTGCCTCTCTTATCGGCGCCCGCCTTTTCACCAGCAAGAACGTGATCAATGCAAAACCGCCCCACCAGACACCGGCGAAGAGGAAGCATATGCGGGCGGCCTGATCGGTCGAAATGCCCAATGCCGGCGCCTTAAAGATCAGCACCGCGCCGATCACCAGCGTAATAAACCCGCCGAGGTAACCAGCCGCGAAACCGAAACTTGAGATCTTATCGCGTTTGTCCTCGGTGGTTATGTCGGTGAGATAAGAATTGGCAAACACGCTCGAAGCCCCGGCGCTCAAGTTCGCGATGATGAACAGACAAGCTCCCCAAAAATAGAGACTGCCCTGAATAAGGAAGAGTAAACCGCACGCGACCGCCCCGAGGTAACAAAATACCGCAAGAAACGTCTTTTTCAGATGCGTGTAATCCGCGATGGCGCCCAGAGTCGGAAGAAAAAAGACCTGCAGGAAGACCGAAGCGCTAACAGCATACGAATACAGCGACTTTGCAGTAACCAAATGGTACCCGGCGAAGGTTACGACCGTTCCGTT
>DASXPW010000258.1:0-2127 GCA_036493385.1 Pyrinomonadaceae bacterium | reverse complement strand
CGCCGCCTCCTCATCTAGGCTGATCAGCAAGCCCCCGGCCGTCTGCGGATCGAACAATGCGCTCTGCATGATGCCCGAAACACTATCGCTAAATTCAACCGTGTCGCCAACGTATATTCGATTGTTTTTATCGCCGCGTGTCAACATTCCTTGCTCAATTAGTTTGAGCACCTCCGGCAGCAGCGGAACCGCCGCCGAATCGATCTCAAACGTGACGCCGCTGGCGTTTGCCATCTCGTAGGCATGGCCCAAAAGACCAAAGCCCGTAATGTCTGTACACGCGTTCGCTCTAAGCTCGACCATTAATTTAGATGCAGCAGCGGCCGATGTGGTCATAGCTTCTATAACTGCTTCTATCGCCGCCTTGCTCGCCGTGGCATTTTTAACCGCCGTATTTATTGCGCCGGTCCCGATCGCTTTTGTAAGGATCAACACATCGCCGGGTCTCGAAGCGGCATTTGTTATGACGTTGTTCGGCGCGATCACGCCCGTCACCGCGTAGCCAAATTTCATTTCCTGGTCGTCGACCGAATGGCCACCGAGCACGACCACACCCTCGGCATTCATTACCGTTTGTCCACCCTCGAGGATCTGGCCGAGCACTTCAAAGTCGCCCTTTTGCGGAAAACACACGATCGAAAGTGCCGAAAGCGGACGACCGCCCATTGCGTACACGTCGTTGAGCGAGTTGACCGCTGCCGCCTGCCCGTAGACAAACGGATCGTCGGCGACGGGGGTGAAAAAATCTACCGTCTGAACGAGCGCGGTGTCGTCGGTAAGGCGAAAAACTCCCGCATCGTCGGCCGTGTCAAAACCGACGATCACATTTTCCTTTGGCTGCGGCGGAAGTTTACTCAATACTTGAGCGAGATCTCGCGGTGCGAGTTTCGCCACTCAACCCGCGCAAGAGACCATTTCCGTCAAACGCTTTTGCATAGCTAACTCCTTTTATTGGTTTACTTAACTAACAAATCAAAAAGCCGAGACAGGTCGTCGACGCCATAGTATTCGATCTCGATCCGACCGCCCGGTTTTTTGATATTCGGCGCAATTTTTACGTTTGTGCCGAAATGCCTGGTCAGTCGCGTTTCGGCCGCCCGGACATTCGCGTCCTTGAGGACGATCGATCTCTTTGCCGAGTTCGTCCTTTCGCTTTCAGACCCCGCGCGCTTCACCGCTCGTTCGGTTTCGCGAACCGACAGGTCCTGGTCGACCGCCCGCTGAGCGACCAGGCGCTGCGCTTTCGGGTCGTCAGTCATCAGCAATGCTCGACCATGACTAAGCGACAGGCGGCCCTCGACAATGTGCCGCTGAACGTCGTTTGGAAGCTTCAAGAGCCGCATCACCGTCGTGATCAAAGTTCTTTCCTTGCCGACTCGTTCAGCCACCTGCTCCTGTGTAAGTCCAATGTGCTCAATAAGTTTACGGTATGCTTCCGCTTCCTCGATCGGATTCAACTCCTGCCGCTGGATATTCTCGACAAGTGCCAGCTCAAGCAACTTGTCGTCCGGTATTTCGCGAACGACCGCGGGCACACGCCGGATTCCTGCACGTTGAGCGGCCCGCCAACGCCTCTCCCCGGCGACGATCTGATAACGATCGCCAAGTTGCCTAACGACGATGGGCTGAACAATGCCGTTTGCCCGGATCGAGGCGGCAAGCTCATCAAGATCTGGGTCGGCGAATCTCGTGCGCGGCTGCTGTGGATTTGGCTCGATAAGATCGATGTCGATCTCATTCGTTGACGCGGCGGTCTGTGCCAGCGCGGGGTTCTCGCCCAAAAGCGCGCTGATTCCGCGACCAAGTGATTGTCTAGCCATGACTTACGATCTCCTTTGCCAGTTCCATATAACTCTCGGCCCCCTTTGAACGCGGGTCGTATAGCATGATCGGTTTTCCGAAGCTTGGAGCCTCCGCGAGTCTTACATTTCGAGGGATAACCGTTTTCAAGACCTGCGAGCCATAAAAATCTCGCAGATCTTTGGCGACTGCCGCTGAAAGATTTGTCCTCTCGTCGAACATCGTTAGTAAAAGCCCCTCGATGGCAAGATTTGGATTCAGCTCTCGACGCAGTCGCACTAACGTATCGAAAAGCTCCGTTACGCCCTCGAGAGCGTAATATTCACA
>DASXPW010000257.1:0-4433 GCA_036493385.1 Pyrinomonadaceae bacterium | reverse complement strand
AAAGCTGCATAGCGCAATGCCACCAATTGAAGCCAATCCAGCAACCTTGTCATTTGAAAACTGACTGTACCCGATCGCATTCCAATCGTTCCCCGTTGTCCAATACCTTGCAAACTCGGTTGCGACCCAGACGAATGGAGCCGCAAAAAAAGCCCATGAGCCGAATCGCTTTAGCAAAGCGGACGTGATCGCCCCAAACAATCCCGGAAACACCGCCACGATCGCAGTCACGATGCACAATAAAAAGTACGTGAGAACAATTGGAAACCCGGCGTAATGTATCGGCGCGTAGGTCAGCCACCAACAGCTGCCGGTAAAGAAAACAAAGCCGAACAGCCATCCGCAAAAGAACGAGCGGGCGGTCGACTCTTTTTCACGGTCAATCGCGATCAACAGCGGCACCAACGCAACCCAGGCCAAAAACCAAAGGTCGAAATCGGGAAACGCGAGAATTAGCAGGATTCCGGCCAAAACGGCAAGCAGAGCGCTCTTCAACCCGGGTAAAATGCTCGCTATCCGCCGTAATTTCATGCCGCCAGTTTAGCAAATACGAGTCGGAACCGCCTGCGGTAGCAGGTGGCTTATCCGTTGCGCGTGCTCAACGGGCGACGACCGAGTAAGATCCACCTCATTTAGGAAGACAATTTTCCTTGCAAATGCGCACTCCGCGATCCGCAATTCGCCCTTCCCTCATCACCCTGACTGAAATTCCGTCTTGGGGAAAAATGCCCGGTCATTTCTGCACAAAATTTGTCATACCAATTCTGACGATTTTTGTCATTTCCGGCCGAGGCCTATGTCAACTCAGTCAAAATGAAAACCGCAACAGCGGGTAAACCAATCAAAATCCACCCAAATTGAATTGATATGAAACTCCAGCATTTATCGGGTTTAAAAGAGGAAAGCCCGACCTTTTCGGTCGGGCTTTGATTCGGAAGGACAACTGAAGGAACGCTCGGAAGGTGATCCGGCACAGTGGCAAACCGCGCTCGGAGAAGTGTTGGCGGCGGGGTCTTGACTGACTTCGTCAAGCTAGCCGTGATGGTCTAATGCATACGCCGTGCCAGAGCGAGATCTGAGGTTTCAAATTTCAAATTTCAAATTCCTTAACGGAGCTAACCGCTTGATATCAGAACAGTTACAAAATTAAAGGGCGTCACGCGACGCCCGACCTAAAACCTGTAACCTGAAACCTGAAACCCGCCCGACTTACACTATTTGGAACATCGCTCGATTTGTCGCTGCAAACCGACAGCGTCCTGGTTCTCGGCGTCGAGTTCTATGGCCGACGCAGCGTAGTTTTTCGCCTGCAAACAGTCGCCTTTTTCAACGTAGATCTTGCCCAGATTTACGAAAGCATCGATCATCTTCGACGAATTGTCCCAGAAGATGGCGGTTTTGAACGAACTCACCGCTTGGTCCATTTGGCCTTGTCGCAGGTGTATCTTGCCCAAAATAAGATAGCTCTCGGCGCTCATCGGTTCGCCCGCCAAAACTCGACGAAGAGAATCCATCGCCTTGTCGTCTTCGCCGTTTTTGTAAAAGTCCCTGGCCTGTGCGAGCAGCGTGTCGGTCTGGTTCATCGCCGTCGGAGCTGGTGTCGCCCTTTTTTGACTTAGAATAACGCTGACAAAATCCTTCCGCGCCGGCTGCTCGACACGCAGTCCGATCTCGTTGACCGATTTCGACTTTTGCCATTCTTTCTCGAGGTTCGCGTAACGGTTTCCCATTGTGAGAAGCCGCCGCGCCTGGTTATCGACATCCGCCGCTGTCGGGTCGTTTAGCGCCGACAGAGTTTTGGCCAACAAGTAATACGAGTCGCCGTCATTCGGCCTCGTCGCGATCATCGATTTCAGTCCAGTGGCTGCGTCCTGATAGTTTCCCGAGAGGAAATTTGCGAGAGCGTAATTAAACTTGATATTCAGCTCGTCCGGTGCCGAGTCGGCCGCCTTTTTCAAAAAGTCCATCCCTTCGGTCAGCAGCGCGGCCGATTTCGCATCGTTCTTCTTTTCCGCACGCGAGGCCTGCACTGCGATCGCGCCGAGCGTGTTGTAAACGGCCGTCAATTTCAGGTCGTCGGCCAGCGGCCGAAGTGTCGCCAGCGCCTGTTCATAATTTCCCTGCTGCCAGCGGATCAGCCCGATATAAAACGAAGCCTCAGCATACTCTTCGTCCGAGCAGCGGGCCGGCTTATTTTCGGCCTTCGCCTTTTCCTTACACTGCTGATTCGCCGAGATCACGCGGTCGAATGAATCGACGGCCTCGTTCGACTTCTTCTGCTCGAGATACAGGTGGCCGAGCTCAAGCGCTGCATCAGAATACGTGCTGTCCGCGTCGGTCTCTGCGTACAGCCGCAACGCGTTCTTAAAATAATTTTCGCGTGCCTCAAGTGCCTTTGTGAGCAACCCCTTGGTGTACGCCTCAAACGCTCTCGGCGGGACACGCGTCGCGGCCTCGATCAATTGGTTCTGCGAAAACGGCAGCGCCTTGTCGCGTTGATAAAGTATTTGATAAGCGATCTGGCCCTGCATCGTCTGCAAGTTTGCGATCGCGTCGTTCAAATTAATATCCCGAGTGATCCGGCGTCCATCAGGCAGATCTTCACTCAAAAATCGGCCTTCGTTTACGCGGACTATCTTCGTCGTCACATTAACGGTCGCGGCCGTGTCGCCCTGTGCCGGCACGATCGTGTATTTGCCCGTGATCAGCAGAGTCGCGCCGCTCTGCTGCGCGAGCTTTAGCGACGTCGCAAGACTCGGCAGACTCGTCAACGGGATCCGCAGCTTTTGCTGCATGATCTTTCGCTCGTCGTTCGAGATCACGTTCAGGGTCGGCACCCGCAGCAGGTCCGACAGCGAATCGGCGAAGCTCTCGCCGATCCAGTTAAACTCGGCCTTGTCCGATGTATTCTCAAACGGCAAAACCAGCGCTGTGTCCGTCGTCTGTGCTCCGGCAACAACGGCAAATATCGCGGTTATTAAAATCGTGTATAGATAATTTCTCAACATCTAGTTCTCTGTGTTCTTGGTGTCTTCTCTCTGTGCTCTTTGTGAGAAACCAGATCTATTAACACAAAGATCACAAAGTTTTCACAAAGTACACGAAGGAAAGCTCTTAACAGTTGCCTTAACGCCAAAAATTCGCTTAAACACGAAGCGAATTGGCCATAAGTTCTGATGCTATTTTGGTGAGAAAAGATGGTAACCGGTACGGGATTTGAACCCGTGTTGCCGCCGTGAAAGGGCGGTGTCCTAGACCCCTAGACGAACCGGTCATAAGCAAGATCTTACGCCTCGACAGCGTGACAAGAACTCGCCCAATGGCCAAAAGACGACGCGTTTTGCCGACGGCAAACGAACCTATAGAGTATCGCGGCCTGATTTTCGATGTCAAACTCAATCCCAAACCGATATTCGATCTTACCTGTTGTTGTTTTGAACGCAGATCGGGCGGATTCGGCGGATCATGCGGATTCATCAGGTTTATCAGATCCGGAAAATCTGCCTGATCCGCTAGATCCGCGTTCAAACTCCCTAACTCTTCCTTTGCGTCCTTCGCGAGCTTTGCGTGACAATCTCTTAGAATGTTTCTGTTAACCAAGCCAACCACTGATCGGATCGATAACTTCCTGAATCAGCGCGAGGCAGACACATTCTCTTACCCCGACGTCGGTGCCACGCGCGAATCGACGCCGCTGCAACGCTACAACATCGACCACAACCGCCAACTCCTCGGCAGCGGCGAGCAAGTCTTTGAGAAAGCTAAAACGGCTGTCAGGCAATGGAAAATGTTCGAGGTCCCCGGCCTTGAGCTTTTCTATCCAGACACGCCGATCGAGCCCGGCCGCAACGTCGCGCCGCTCGCGCACCATCTCGGCTTCTGGTCTTTGAATTCTTGCCGGATCGTTTATGTCATCGACGAACCCTATCGCTTCGGCTTTGCCTACGGCACGCTGACCCAACATGTGGAGATCGGTGAGGAAAGATTCACTGTCGAGTTTCACCCCGACACCGGCGAGGTCTGGTACGACATCTTCGCTATTTCAAGGCCTGGATCGCTGCTTATCAAACTCGGCTACCCCTACAGCCGCTACAAACAAAAACAATTCGCCGTCGGCTCAAAGGCGGCGATGCTGAGAGCTGTAACAAATGACCCGATCAGCCCACGGTAACTGTGGCAGCTACACCGACGAGAAAAGCGGCAAGGAAAACCAACAGCCCGACGATCAGACCACCAAGCGACACCGAATAACACTCGCGACTGCACATACAGCGCATTATATTCCCGATCACTCCGCGCTCCAACAACTTTTTCAAACGGCTCATGATGTACCGCCGGCTTCCAGCCGGCTGTCGTGGCGGCAAGATGCGATGTTATGACCTTGGCATACATGATATAATCATATCGGATGACGGCACGTTCGTGCTGCCTCG
>DASXPW010000256.1:0-3969 GCA_036493385.1 Pyrinomonadaceae bacterium | reverse complement strand
CGATCATGGACCGCGTGGAGGAAAAGCATTGGTGGTTTGTCGGACGGCGGACGATCTTGGAATCGTTTCTGCGAAAGATAGTGACCCGTTTTGAGCCCCGCCTTCAGGCGGCTTCGGACGAGCCGGCTAAAACCGGTTCTCAAAACGCGATCCGCATTCTTGACATTGGCTGCGGAACAGGAGCAAATCTCGAAATGCTCTCGCAATTCGGCGAGGCGGAGGGTGTCGACGTTTCGGACGACGCGCTTGAGTTTTGCCGCGGCAAAGGATTATGCGTCCAGAAGGGTCTCGCAGAGACTCTGCCATTCGATGACGGATCATTCGACATCACGACGGCCCTGGACGTGGTCGAGCACCTCGACGACGATATCGCCGGCCTGAAAGAAATGTTTCGTGTTACAAAGACTGGAGGTTATTCGGTGATCTTTGTGCCGGCGTTTATGTGGCTCTGGGGCGTACAGGACGATGTATCAAACCATCGGATCAGATACACAAGATCGCAGATCGTCGAGCGTCTCAAACAAGCAGGCTTCACGGTTGAACGTGCGACATATGCAAACTGGACGTTTTTCGCTCCGATACTTGCCGGCCGCACGCTGATGAAGGTTATGGGTATAAAGCCCGAGTCGGAGAACAACGTAAACGTTTCCGCTCTAAATGGCGTTTTCGGCAAACTGTTCGGAGCCGAGAGGTTTTGGCTAAAAAGGTTTAATTTTCCGATCGGTGTCTCGATCGTGGTCGTGGCAAGAAAGGATGGCTGAAGATTTTTACTGCGAAGAGGTCATCAGCGGCAAAACCGCCGTTAACAAGTTCCTCGAAACCGACAACGTCCTGGCCTTTTGGCACACGCGGCCATTTTGGGAAACACACATCGTTGTGATCCCGAAAACGCACGTCGGCTCGCTGCTTAGCATCAACGACAACGGCCTGTTGCTCGAGCTCCTCGATGTCGTAAAAAAAGTTGCTTCGACCGTTGTGAACGACACGGGCGCAGCGCGTGTACTTACAAATCTCGGCGATTACCAGGACTCAAAGCACCTTCATTTTCACGTTACGTCCGGAAAGCAGATCCGCGAGGACGAACAAAGACCTCCGGAATAGCTGATAACTGATAGCTGATAACTGATAGCTTTTAACTATTAGTCAGAGTTTCTAGAGCGAATTCAAAGTACGTTTTTCGCGTTGAATACTTTCCCTGCAGGAAACTCGCCGTTAGTTACCGAATAGGCGAATCCTTTCAGCACAGAATAAGCGCCGACCTCTCCCGAACGCGAAACGGCCACAAAGCCTACTTGTAATTCTTTGGCCTTTACGGGATCGCGATTTACGATCCGTCTCACGGCGGCGAGACAGGCCTTTTCGGGACTCTTGCCAAGGCGCATTTGCTCGACGACCGTGTGAGTGCCGCAAATGCGAATAACTTCTTCGCCCACGCCCGAGCTCGTCGCGGCCCCGACCTCATCATCAACAAAAAGTCCGGCGCCGATGATAGGCGAATCGCCCACCCGGCCGTGCATCTTGAACGCCATGCCGCTGGTCGTGACCATTCCCGCGAGTTTGCCGCGAGCGTCGATAGCGATCGTGCCCATTGTGTCGTGGTTCGGCCGGCCGTCGTCAAAGAAATACGGAGCGGCCTGCGATACGGAGCCGCGTTTGATGTTTTCAATATTTACGACGGGCTTGTAATTCGATTTTTGGAGCCATGTTTTCCATGCTTTCTCGGCGTCGGCCGAAAGCTCGGCGGATTCGAGCGGGAGGCCGTTCTCGAGAGCGAATTGACGGGCACCGTCGCCGGAAAGCAAAACGTGCGGCGTTGTTTCCATCACCTTGCGAGCGACCGAGACCGGATGTTTTATTCGATCGATGAATGAAACCGCGCCGCAGTTGCCGGCGCCGTCCATAATGCAGGAATCGAGCGTAACTTTTCCGTCGCGGTCTGGATACGCTGCCAGCCCGACACAGCAACTCGGTTCATCTTCGGCCGCTCGGCCCGCGGCCTCGACCGCATCCACGGCGTTACCACCTTTCGACAAGACAGGCCACGCGGCTGCATTCGCGTGCAGGCCGCTGTCCCAGGTGGAGATTGCAATCGGTAATTTGAATTTTGATGAGGCGCTGTTGCTCTGACCGTTCGAGCTTCTCACTAACGAGCCCGAGAGCCCGAGGGCCGAAAATCGGAAAAAATCGCGACGATGCATCTTTATAGCTTCTCCTATGTATTAGTGGATCGCAGGGCTGCACTTAAGTTTCCCGCAAAGTCGCGAACACGCAAAGCCGCAAGGCTGCCTATTTTGGGCTGTATTTTCCGCGCGGAAACGGCTAACATATTTATCCTTGCCGCCGTTCTCCGATGGACTCAACCGAAACCACCAATAAACAGGCAAGCTCAAAGCCCGAGCTCTCACTATTCTTGCCAGTCATGGACGAAGAAGAAAATCTTCGCGAAATGTATGAGAAGATCGCGGCCGCATTGGGCTCGTTGGGAAAGTCGGCCGAGGTCATCTTTGTCGATGACGGCTCGACGGACAAGTCGCTGCAAATTCTAAAAGAGATCGCGGCCAAGGACGATCGCGTACGCATCATTTCACTTCGCAGGAATTACGGCCAGACGGCGGCGATGTCAGCGGGCATCGACGCAGCCCGAGGCGAGATACTGATCCCGATGGACGCCGATCTGCAAAACGACCCGGCGGATATAGCTCGTCTGCTCGAAAAGCTGGACGAGGGCTATGACGTGGTTTCGGGCTGGCGTAAGAACCGCCAGGACAAGCTCATTTCACGCAAGATACCTTCGCAGATCGCGAACAAGATCATCTCGTGGATCGGCGGTGTGCATCTGCACGATTACGGCTGTTCGCTGAAAGCCTATCGCCGAGAGGTGATTCAGGACGTTCGGCTCTATGGCGAGATGCACCGGTTTATTCCCATCTACGCGAGCTGGGCCGGAGCGCGTGTAACGGAAATTCCCGTCGACCACCATGCCCGCACCCACGGCAAATCGAAATACGGCATCTCGCGGACGATCAAGGTCATCTTTGATCTGATTACGATCAAGTTCATGGCCGAGTACCAAACAAAGCCGCTTTATGTCTTTGGCGCCTTCGGCATCATCGCATTTCTGATCGCGATCGTCGCCGGTATCTGGGCGGTCGTGCTGAAACTGGCCTACGAAACGTCGTTCATCCTCACGCCGCTGCCGATCATCACAGTTGTGATGCTGGCCATATCGGTTCAGTTTTTCCTAATGGGCCTCTTGGCAGAGCTACTTGTTCGGACGTATCACGAGTCGCAGAATAAGTCGATCTACGCCGTCAGAGAACGGATAGGATTCGAGCAGGGCCGCCCTGTGGAGTAACCGCGACAAGTGGCAGGGAAACTTTACAGCTTCAGAGAATCGGCTCATTTCACACGCCGGGTTACTAAGCTGCTCTCGGATGACGAATACGCAAAGCTGCAAGAAAGGCTAACCGACTTTCCAAATGCAGGCGATTTGATAAAAGGCAGCGGCGGGCTAAGGAAGATCCGTCAGGCAGCGAAGGGAAAAGGTTCGAGGGGCGGTTCTCGGGTGATATACTATTTTGCGGCGGCGAAAGAGGTGTTTTACATGCTCGACCTCTATGCGAAAAACGAGATGGAGTACCTGTCTAAGGCTCGTATAAAGGAGCTTCTAGCCATCGTGGCTGAATGGCGAGAGAAATGAAGAACGATCGTTTTGAACAGCTCAAGGCAAGCCTGATAGAAACCGGCATGATCATGCGCGGCGAGTTGAAGCCATCGCGTGAGTTCGTGATCGAGAGAACCGAACCCGTGCAGCCTATTGAGATGTGGGCGGTGTGCCTCGAGTCGGACGATCATGAATCGTTGGTGCCGCGAAAGCTTTATCTTGTAAAATTCGGAAAATCGGGTGTGCTCGTACGGGACGAAAAGGGTGAAAATGTGTTTTGCGATAAGGAAGACTTTTTGCCGCTG
>DASXPW010000255.1:0-2348 GCA_036493385.1 Pyrinomonadaceae bacterium | reverse complement strand
ATTTGATCGGCGGCCCGTATCCGGCATCGAGCTCCGAAAATCTTGGGAATACCGACCAGTTAAAGATATCTCGTTCAAGCACACCAATGACTTCCTCTAACGCATGGACGGTGATCGGTTGTTTGAGCGTCGCAAACAGATCGTCGATGAACAATGGAAGTCCGGCGACGTGATCGAGATGAGCATGTGTCAGAACGACATCTCTTAGCGACCTTCGCATTTCGTCGGTCGCCGCCATCGCGAGGCTGCCGGCATCAACCGCCACGAGGTCGTTAATCACCAAACATGCAAGATGCTGCCGCGCCGAGGGCGAGCCGTCAGATTCGAAAGAGCTGGGAAGTAATTGAACTTTCAATTTGCTCCGCTATCGCGCGCATGTCTGGCCGCGACCGCCGTCGATCTCATAGGTCGCCGCCGTGATCCATCCGGCCTTGTCAGAGGCCAAAAACATTATCAGCTCGGCGACCTCCTCGGGGCTTCCGACACGCCCGATGGGGTGGGTCGTTTTTGAGTGCCGCAAAAAAGTCTCGTATTTTTCTTCCTCCATTCCACTGCGTTTATGAAGGTTCGTAACCACGACCCCGGGATTCACGGCATTGACACGAACGCCTTTCGGGGCGAGCTCCAAAGCCGCGCAGCGGGTCAACTGATCGACCCCCGCCTTTGAAACGCAATAGGCGAGAACGTTAGGAAAGGCCCGCGGCCCCGTGACGCTGGAGACATTCACAACGTTTCCCTTGGTCTCGACGAGATGCGGAACACATTTTTGCATCGTGTAAAAGACACATCGCAGGTTTATGTTCAGCATCTTGTCCCATTCGTCCAAAGATGTGTCCGCAATATTTCCATTTTTGATGATCCCGGCGGCGTTTATCAGTATGTCGATCTTGCCGAGATGCTCGACCGTCTCTGATATCGACCGGTCAATTTGAGAGAATTCGGTCACATCGGCGAGTTGAATTCGAACGCTGCCTTCGCCCTCGCGGACCTCGTCGCGCAGCTTTCCGAGCTCGGCCTCGTTTCGTCCGACCGCAACAACATTTGCTCCATTCATAGCAAAGAGCCGGGCCGTCGCCCGTCCGATGCCGCTGCTAGCCCCGGTCACGATAGCGACCTTGTCTTTCACCATTGAATCAATTTTCTCCGTATGGATACAAAGGATAACAACAGGCCCGCAATTCGCAAAGAACGGGCAGTCCCGGGCGCGCCGAAAAGCCGATCGCGATGCGATCAGTTCGTTCGGCTAAGAATTATTGCGAGTCAGGTAGACAGGGCGTCACAAATAGGTGACGCATGGTTATGGTCGGCTCACTGCCGGGTTTGGTGTAAAAAAGCCTTCGAGTGTGAGCTTCGTCTCATCATGCTTACGCTGTTTGAAATCAGAAACCCAGTTAGAAACCGTCGAGACCATTTCGCGCGCAGCCGCTTTTTTCGAAACTTCTTTCACCGGCGCGACTGCGGGCGCCGGCTTTGCTTCACCTTTTTTGATCACCTTTATCTTGGGCATTAGTGCTGCTCCTCCTTGTTCGGTATGAATATGTTCTATAAATTCCCCGATTGTTCGTATTTGTTCCGCTCGTTTATCAAGCAAATAGGATGCCATTATATGAACGCGTGATTTAGAGCTTTTTGCTATCACTAAACGCAAAAAAAATTATTTTGCGTTTTGCAAAGCCGGAATGGTCAAATTTTGCGAATTGCCAAATAAATAGAACGAATTTCTCGGCGGTCGGGTTCCCGAATTCTGCTTTAAGACTGTAAATACTGATACTTACGATGGAGCGATCGCTAAGTAACTAAGATGTATCGGCTTGGTACGCCCGTTGCCCTTCTTGGCCGCGATGGTCGTATTAGACGTCATTCTTATCTATATCGCGTGCGGGGCACCGTTTGTGGCCGCGTCTTTGCTCGATCGCGGGCCGCGTTTCCGATCAAGTCATATTCTGGCGTCGTTTGCGGCGGTCATTTACTGGCCGGTGCTCGTGCCGTCCACACTTCGCAGGATCAGCGGTCGCGAACGATATCTGTCAGACTCGCCGAGCGGTACAAAGCCGAATTTAGATGAAGAACAACTTCGATCAGAGCTATTAGATGCATGGTCGCGTGCGTTTGGCTCAAGCTGCGTAAATATATTTCGAGAAAAATTGGAGCGATACACGGCGCTCTCGATCGAGCTGGCTGCAGAGTCAAGGCTGAGTCCGAGCGAGCTGACGGCCATCTCGGACCATCCTGACGCTGAGATCAACAGCATCTGTCTAGCCCGCCGAAATCGACAAAAGCTGGAATTGCATCGGACTGACGCTCGGATCGCGTTTATTGCAGCCGTTGAGGATCTTGCGTCCGCCGGG
>DASXPW010000254.1:0-3606 GCA_036493385.1 Pyrinomonadaceae bacterium | reverse complement strand
TCAGATATGTCGAATGAGGAACATCCATTCGGTAATGCCAGGTCGTCATTCCGTTCGGCTTGTCGGTTTTCTCGACGAGCTCACCGTTGCCTATGACCGTTTGCGACTTTGCAGCCGTGATAAATTCTTCACTCGTCGCCTTGTCACTAGGAAAATCGAACGACGGAAACCAGTATCGGCCGTCCTCCGGCTCATTCTGCGTCCATATTTGCGCCGAGTGTGCCAGCTTGCCCGAGTCAGTCTCGGCCGGTATGAAGTAAATGCCTTTTTTCGGCTGTGTAATGCGATATTTGAAACGGATCGCCGCAACCTCGCCGGGATGATACGCGTGATCAAGCGTGACGAAGACCTTTCGGCGAGCGATCCGATATCGAAGCGGCTTAGCTGACGCGTCGAGAGTCACCGACGAGAAGACCATATCGACAGCGTCAAGATCGATCTCTGTGATTGGCATATTCAGCGGTGTGAGCGAGACCGTTGTATCACCAAAAACGAGTTTTCTTGACACATCGAAACTGACGCGGACCGTGTAGTTTTTTACATCGTATGTTCGTGGGCGATCGAGAGAACCTGTTTGTGAATAGGCGCAAAATGCCCAAAAGATCAGACAAGCAATGACAGACGCCGTTCGAGGCAAAAAAAACACCGGCCGCCCGAGCACGCGTCCGGCGCATTCACTAATGTTCATCGGGAAATTATAGCTTAAAACCTTTTATGGATTCAGATATTTCCCGAACCAATCCAGAACATTGTTGTACCAGAACTCAGAATTTTGCGGTTTCAATATCCAGTGCCCCTCGTCCGGAAAAACGATCAGTTTTGACGGGATGCCGCGAAGCTGGAGCGCGGTATATAGCTGAAAGCTTTGATCGTTTGGAACGCGGAAATCCAACTCGCCGCAGCTAACCAGAGTCGGAGTGTTGAAGTTCTTGACAAACTTGTTCGGCGACCATCGCTGATAGTTGACTGGATTTTGCCACGGCATTCCTTTAAATTCCCAATTAACAAACCACAGCTCCTCAGTCGCTCCGGCCATGCTTTCGAGATTGAAAACACCGGCGTGCGAAACAAAGGCCTTGATCTTGAATCGCGGGTCGTTGTTGTGACCGAGCAGCCAATCGACCATATAGCCGCCGTAGCTTGCGCCCGCGGCACCAATGCGACCGCGGTCGATATACGGCTTTTGGATAACGGATGCGATGCCGTTCGCGATGTCCGTCGGTGCGCGGCCGCCCCAGTCGCCTGAGACTTCGTTCAAAAACTGCTGTCCGTAACCGCTCGATCCGCGCGGGTTTGGCATAAAGACGACGTAGCCTCGATCTGCAAAGACTTGCGGATTCCAGCGATAACCCCAGTTGTCATCCCACGCGCCCTGCGGGCCGCCGTGAATGAGCACAAGCAGCGGATATTTCTTTGACGGGTCAAAACGCGCGGGTTTGAGCAAAAAGCCGTGAACGGTCGCGTTCATCGCGCCTTTCCATTGCACATCCTCGACGGGCTGTGAATTAAATGCCCGCAATGCCTCTGTGTTGAAACGCGTTAGCGCCGAAACACCCGAGCCGTCGGGATTTGCCCGAAAGACTTCAGTCGGACTTGCCGTCGTGCTGGCCGCAAAGATGAGCGCGCCGTCGGGCGCCACATTCAGGTTCGCGGTCGATACATTCGAGACGATCAGCCTGACGTGCGTCGCGGTCCCCTGACGAGAGTCGGGCTCGACCGGTACGCTGAATATTGGCTTGCGGCCATTGAAGTCTGCATTGAAATACACGTTATGGCCATCGGCCGACAGCGCCATTTCATCCGCCTGCTGATCAAATCCGCCCGTCAATTCAACTGTCTCCCCCGTTGCCCGGTTAAAACGCATGATCCGCCAGCGGTCAGCCTCAAAACCCGGCGTCGCCTCCGATCGATAAATGATATATTTTCCGTCCGGCGTATAGATCGGCGTTGCGTCGTAACCGTGGTTCGTGACCGTGATGTCTTTGGCCGTGCCTCCATTCAAATGAGTGACATAGATGTCGCTGTTTGTAGAGATCGCTTCGATCTTATCCGGATTGCGAAGGTAAGCGATCTCAGTTGAGTCCGGTGAAAATGCGTAATCAATACTCGACGAAGCAGCGTAGGGCGGCGAGTCGTAATCGCCCGGTGTTATCTCTCTCGCAACGCCGCCACGCGCGTCAACCACAAATACATGCGTTCGCTTATCTGCGCGCCACTCGACCCAATGCCGGTAAAGCAGGCGGTCAGTGACGTGTGCTTTGACCTTACTCTCAGCGGCCCGCTCATCCGTTGCCTGGTTGCACTCGTCCGTAGTGCATTGCGGATGAACGTCTGAGACAAACGCGATCCAGCGATTGTCCGGCGACCAAACGGGACCGCTCGCGCCGGTCGATATTTTCGTCACCTGTTCGCGGTCACCACCATCGGGGCGTATCGTCCAAATTTGATCGTCCGAAACATACGCGAGGCGTTTTCCGTCCGGCGACCAGCGAGGCTGACTGCTGGAACCGGGCCCGCGAGACAGTTGTCGCTGGTTACTCCCGTCGGCGTTCATCGTATAGATCTGGCTGATGACACGATTTGCCGCTTTGTCGACAGTGCCGACGGTAAACGCGATCGTTCGACCGTCCGGCGAGAGCTGAGGGTCACCGACCCGTTTTACTGTGAGCAGGTCCGCAATCGTGAACGACGGTTGCGAGTACGCCAGCATACAAAGGCAGAAGAGGAAGAGGAACGCAAAGTAGGTCCGTTTCATAGGCAGCATTGAGAAAAAGGTGTGTTGAAGCTCTTGCGCCCATTATCGCATAAGCGGCAGGATTTTCTTATCGGCTTGACAGCAATCGCCGCAACTTGGAAACTGGTTCTATGAATCGACCGCCGCCTTATTTTCCTCAGAATCAGCTCTCGCCGCCGGACGAAAACCGTTACAGGAAATTCAAGCTGGTCGTTGGCGGGTTGATCTTCCTGGCGACGCTCGTTCTCATCAGCGCCGGGGTCGGCATCTATTATTTGATCAGGTGGCTGGTTTGAGTCGGCGCCTGCAAGCCTCCGATTCCGATTGGCAGTACTCTGCAAATCAAAAAGGCCGTCCTTTCGAACGGCCTTAAACTATCTGAACTCCATACCCAATTAACGATTCGCTGTCCGATTTCTGGCCGCCGCAGCGTTTGCTCTGGCACCCGCCATTGCTAACTGCTTTGCCTGCGGCAGCAGCTCGATCGCCTTTTGCAGCTGATTATCGAACTCGTTCGTGACCTGAAACGATGTCTGCGTTCCATAGGCTGCCGTAACCAGTTCCGTTCGCAGCGTTCTCTCTACGAATTCGCGTTCTTTATCGATGATGGCCGGATTGTATTTGTATTTCTCGACCGCGTATTTCTTAAAGGCCTGGTAAACGGGCTCGCTTACCGCAAAATCCTTCGACTTCAGGTCGTAATCAAAAACGATCGGCTTGTTGGCGGTGAGCGTGCTAAAGCCGCTGCTCTTGGCGTATGCAAGATCGAGCGCAAACGCGAAGATCGGGCTGATCAACTTTGCCTGTGTCCTCGCACGCTCATTCGTGATCGTATCCGGCTTGACGACAACATCGGGATTGATGCCGCCGCC
>DASXPW010000253.1:0-4271 GCA_036493385.1 Pyrinomonadaceae bacterium | reverse complement strand
GCGGCGTGCGCCCGTGTGCAAATATCAGCACAATGCGCGGCTGACATTACCGTGCCGCCGGCAAAGTTATGCGTGTTTTCAAGACAAACAAGACCCGTCGTCGAGACCCAATATGCGCGATTTATGCGCAAGGCAGGTTCGATCTCATCCCAGGTCAGATGCCCCGAACCATCGCCGCTTCGCACCGTCCTGACAAGCACTCCCGAGATGACCGCGGCCGCGGCAAGCTCATGCTCGTGAATATGTCCACGTTCCTCGATGATGATCTCCTGCCCCGGTTTGGTGTGCACCTTGACCGCGATCTCATTTGCCATGCAGCCGGTCGGCACCCATAAGGCGGCTTCCTTTTCAAAAATTTCCGCAGCACGCTCCTGCAGGCGGTTCACGGTCGGGTCATCGCCATAAACGTCGTCGCCGACTTCGGCCGCGGCCATTGCCGCACGCATCGCCGCTGACGGTTTTGTTACGGTATCGCTTCTGAGATCGATCATTAGAGTCTTAAACAGGATGCAAAGGCATTTTTCGTGTAGTTTCGTGTGAATTCGTGGTTTCGGATCTGATTCTAAGACATAACCACGAAATAACACGAAACTATACGAATCAATTCAGATTGGACGGGCATTCTATCACTTTGCGCCTTAGCGGTTTAGCGAAGTATACTTGCACACTTTAGCAACGCCAAAGACGATGACGAAACGCCTCGAGGTCCGAAATGTGTCCGTAACGGTCGATGGTACGCGCCTCCTTGAGGACGTTACATTCGATCTCGGCGTCGGCGAGCGACTGGTCATCATCGGGCCAAATGGGGCCGGAAAGACAGTCTTGCTAAAGTCGCTACTCGATCTGATGCCGCACGCGGGCGACATCGTCTGGGCGCCGGACGCGCGAATCGGATATGTCCCGCAAAAGATCGACGCAGACCGCCATCTGCCGATCACATACAAAGACCTTTTCGTCTCTAAGTGCCGCGTCGCCGGCGAGCCGATCGCGCGTATCGGCGACGTAATCCGCGATGTCGGTATCTCAAGGAAGATACTCGACACGCCGGTCGGTCATCTCTCGGGCGGGCAGTTTCAATTGGGCTTGATGGCATTCGCGCTGATCGGCCGGCCGAACGTGCTGATCCTCGACGAGCCGACCGCCAGCGTCGACGAGCCCGGCGAAGAACATATCTACAGCCTGATCGAGCGTTTGCAGCATGAATATGATCTGTCGATCATCGCCGTTACGCACGACATGAGCTTTGTTTATCGCGAAGCGACTCGCGTCCTATGTCTAAACCGTCGAGCCGTCTGCGTGGGCACGCCCGAGGCGATCACTCCGGACGTGCTTGCCGAGCTCTACGGCGAATCGCAGAGCTTTTATCGCCACCACCATCACGAGCACAACGCACCGGAAGATGGGCGTGTCTGAAGGATTTTGTTCGTGTTGTTTCGTGTATGTTCGTGGTTTCAGCTTTTTATGAACCGAGAACAAGGAATCACGAAATAACACGAACAACCACGAAAAATGACAACAACCGAAACAATGTCGCTCAGCCTCGCGCTACTGACCGCCCTGGCGGCCGGGCTGATCGGCGCCTTCGCGTTGATGAAACGAATGAGCCTCGCGGGCGACGTCATTTCGCATATCGCACTGCCTGGATTGGGCTTGGCGCTGATCTTTGACATCAACCCGATCATCGGCGCTGCCGTGGCGCTATTTTTTGGAACTTTCCTTATCTGGCAGCTTGAAAAGGGCGGCAAGATAACGACCGACGTTGCCGTTGGAGTGATGTTCACCGCCGCGCTCGCCGTCGGCACATTGGTCACACCCAGCGAAGACCTGATCGAAGCTCTCTTTGGCGGTTTTCAGGAATTGACGACGCTCTGGTTTGTCATCGGCGTCGCCTGCGTCATCGTGATCGTTGCATTCATTTGGTACTTTCGCCATCAGCTCATCATCGGCCTTTTTTCACCCGAGCTGGCTGCTACATCCGGCATTAATGTCTCCCGCATCAATCTCTATTACCTGATGATGTTCAGCTTGACCGTGCTGCTCGGCCTCAGATTTCTCGGAGCCCTGCTAGTCGGCGCGCTGATCATCATCCCCGCCGCGATCGGCCGTCAGCTTACGCACACGCTTACGGCATTTCTTGCGGTCTCTTCGGCGGCCAGCGTCGTCTCGGTGCTTATCGGTTTTGCTATAAACCGTCTCTACCCGAGCCTGACCGTCGGATCGGTAAAACTCAACCTCGCCCTTGGCCCCGCCATCATCTCGGTAGCGGCGATCATATTTCTTTTCAGTTTGATCAGGAAAAAGATATGAGACCGATCAAAGGCCGCCCTCATAAAAGGAAAAGGTAAAAAGTGAAAAGTAAAAACTTTTAACCTTTCACTTATTTGGAACGCGTATACCTATTGGGCCTGGGGAAGGGCTTCGTAAAAGGCGTCGTCGACGTAACAATATCCCCACTCCTCGCCAGGCTCAAATGATCTGATGATCGGATGACGGCTAGCGTGAAAGTGCTTCGTCGCATGTTTATTGGGCGACGAATCGCAGCATCCGACATGGCCGCATTCTTCGCAAAGACGAAGGTGAACCCATGAAGCACCGATCTTCAGACAATCCTCACAGCCCTGTGCGCTCGGCGTTACCGGCACGATCTCGCTTACGTGTTCGCAGTATTCCATTAGAATCCCCTTTTTTCCTGAACAAATGTGATGATACACCCTGCGTGATGGATATCGCCTAACCTACTGTTGCATAGACAGGACGTATTGACGGCCATGATACAATAGGTCCGCGAACGATCTTTCTCGTTTGCCGCTCTTTGACAATCTGCGCCACAAACATGTCTGAGACAACGTCGTTTGTGTATGATCTGTGCCACAAATGACGTCGCTTTGGCCACAAACTGCGTCGATCGCGCCACAAATGACAGCAAAAAATAAATTTTTGCAAAAAACGTAGGACAAGCCTCAAAAGGAGAGCTAACTCACATGGTTTCAATAGTTTCCACGCCTCAGACCGACGTGGGACAAGCCTGAGACAAGAGTGGGACAAACTCACGATGCTCGGACAAGGTTGACACTTTAATGCACTTAGAAATAAATTCATCAAATCCAAAAAAGAGGAGAAGACTTATGCCGGATGTAAAACCAATTCCTGACGGCTACGAGGGCGTCATTCCATATCTGATCTGCAAAAATGCTGAGGCGGCGATCGATTTTTACAAGCGTGCGTTTGGCGCTGAAGAGATCTTACGCATGGGCCAGCCGGGAATGGTAGGCCACTGCGAGATGAAGATCGGCAAGGCGCTCTTCATGCTCGCCGACGAGTTTCCCGATCGCGGAGCCTTGAGTCCGCAGACGATCGGCGGCTCGCCCGTCAGTCTTTATGTTTACGTCGATGATATTGATAGCTTTGCGGAAAGAGCGATCGCCGAGGGGCTCAAAGTCGTCCGCCCGGTCGCCGATCAGTTCTACGGTGATCGGTCGGGTCAATTTGAGGACCCGTTCGGACACAAATGGGGCTTTGCGACGCATACGGAAGACCTAACGCCCGAAGAAATGGATGAGCGTGCGAGAGCGGCTCACGGCGGTTAGGCAATTAAAGCGGATCAAATCGAACCCGGGATGCAAATTCAAACTAGAGGAGTCTAAATATGGACAAAAGATTTTGGATCTCGGGTGTCGTTGCGTTTCTGGTTCTGTTTACGGGCAGCTATCTCGTACACGGAATGTGGCTGACAGCCGATTACATGCGACATCCCCAGTTGTTTCGACCTGAGTCAGAGGCGGGCTCTCATTTTCTGTTCATGGTCCTCGCGTTCATCTCAATGGGATTTGCGTTCGCGTGGATCTATAGGCAGGGCATTTTGCCTAACCGGCCATGGCTAATGCAGGGACTAAGGTTTGGCATCGCGGTGGCGTTTCTGATGCCGCTGCCGATGTATCTCATCTACTTTGTCGTACAACCCATGGAGGGAGCGACCGTTGCGAAGCAGATCATTGGCGATGCGATCGGTCTGATCGTAACCGGTATTATCGTTGCTTTTATTAACAAGTCCGATACCGCGGGCGCGACCTAAATATGATCGAGCCGTCAACTCTCAAATTTCTCAAAGAGCTTGAGAGCAACAACAATCGCGATTGGTTTCAGGCCAATAAAAAGGACTTCGAGGCAGCGCAGGACAATGTGACCGCGCTCGCGGGTTATCTGATCGGGGCGATCGGAAAGTTCGATCCGGCGGTCGCCGGGCTTGATCCGAAAAGCTGTGTATTTCGCAT
>DASXPW010000252.1:0-3953 GCA_036493385.1 Pyrinomonadaceae bacterium | reverse complement strand
GCGACCGCGCGGTGAACGCTGCCGGCCGTGTCATCTGCCTCGACGCGCGTCAGATGATGATTATCGTTGAGAAACATGTCGCACTGTCCAAGCGCGACTGGGTGCGATTCGACCGTGCGGATCGATTCGAACGTAGCTTCCTTAGGCCCGATCAAATAAAGCGATATCGGCAAGATCACCTCGCCGGCAATATGCAGCGAGCTGGCAAGCAACAGATCAAAACATCGATGCACCGAGCCGACCAGGCTGTTTTCCAACGGAGCCAGAATATAGTCGGCCAGTCCGCGATGCACCGCCTGAAACAACTCCTCAAATGTCGGGCACGAAACGGCGTCACATTCCCTGCCCATCAGAGCGAACACGGCCTCTTCGCTAAACGTCCCCGGTTCGCCTAAGAAGGCAACACGCGACCGTCCCGGTAGCTCTTTTTTCGCTTTTGCCGCGGCCCTCGCCTTCAATTGATATGTCCGCTGCTGTAGGTATAGTGATTCGTCAATGACGCGCTGGAAGATATTCCTTATTCCCTGATCATCGAGCGGCCCCTTGTTCTGGAGCGACAGCCGATCGAGTACCTGCTGTTCGCGATTGTGGTCGCACAACGCGATATCGTCGAACGTCTTTATCGCCCCAAGCCACAGGGCGATCTCGGCCCGGCGGTTCAATAGTTCCAGCAGTTCGCTGTCGATCGAGTTGATCTCGCCGCGTCGCCTTTGTACGATGTCTTCCTTTTTTTTCATCTTCGATTATCCTGCTTCCAAAAAGCGAAAACGCCGTCGATCCTTTCGGATGACGGCCAATTTTCTTTAATAGATATTGATCTACACAGCCATCATCCGTTCCGCGCCGGTCGCGTACGTAAAATAATAAAAGGCTGCGTAGATGTTCTGTATCATTACGATAATTTATGAATCCAGAAACATTATAAACGATCCTTTTGGCAAAATCCAGCGTTAACAATTGCAATTCTGAGCCCGACCTGAGGTTCTCTTCTTTGCGTTCTTTGCGAGCTTTGCGTGAACTTGATACTTGCCATTCGTCAAACCAGAGTGTTTATAGTCTATTCAGTTTCTGACCGTATCAGGACTACATTGTTCAGTGCCGTCCCGCGTTCATAGGCAAATGCCCCGCTCGGCGACCACGCAAATTTGAAGATCCGCTCGTTCGGAAGGTCGAGGATGGCGCTCGGCGCGGGGTCATTAAGGCCTTGCCTCGTAAGATGGGATACGGCACCGTCATATGTCACATAATTGAAGTGCTGAGCGTCCGACCAGACGATCGGTGAAAGATTGCCGCTAAGATCGGCGTTCCACTGCTTGACGACCTTGCCGGTCTCCGCAGCCAAAATGGTCAACGCCAGGCGGTTTGAGCCTTGAGCATCGGGCACGGTCGGCGGGCTGTAACAGGCAATCCATTTGCCGTCGGGCGACACCTGCGGCAACAGCGTCAGAGACGAAGTGATCTGTGTCGGCGTGCCGCCGTCGACAGAAAGTTTATACAGAGCTACGTTCTGCGACTTCTCGTCGATCGCCGAAAAATAAATATCGCGGCCGGCGACGCTTGGCGAGCCCGCGCCGTTCACATTTGTCAGTTGCGTTTGCTCTGTACCATCGAGGTTCATCCGCCAGATCTCAGGCCGACCGCTCCTATTTGAGACAAATGCGATCGCGTGGCCGTCTTCGATGATGACCGGCATCGAGTCGGCCCCGTCGCCCGTCGTGATCTGTCTGCCGTTTCCGCCGTCGGCGCCCATCATCCAGATGTCGACATTGCCGTTTAGCGATGACCCGTAGAGTATTTTGCCGTCGGGCGTAAAGCTCATACCGGTCGGATCGATATTCAGCTCGGGTAAATTTTGCTTTATCTGCGCAGCGTCTTTGACGGCGCCCGTCGGGCTTAGCCAGACGCTCGAAACAAGTTTTGACTCGACGGCCGTTATCGACCGGGAATCCGCGGTTAGGCTTAGGCCGAGTATCCCGCTCGTCCCGCCCGCGATCTTTCGCGTCGAGCCATCGGCCGCCGATATTTCCCAGATCTCGTCGCTGCGGTCGCCCGACGCGTCGCTAAATGCCGAGATCACGAGTCCACTACTGTCGGCGAGCCAATTCGGATTAGCGGCCCACCGCAGTTTTGCATTGGTCATCTCGCGCTGCTGTCCGCTCGCCGCGTCAATTCCGAGAATGGCTGTTTCGCCGCTCGAGGTTTTTGCCGGCACCGCAATGGTTTTCGCGTCCGGTGACCAGGCCGGGCCCGATGGGGCGAAATATTGCCCGATCGGACGCGACGCAAACTTTCTCTCGCCTGCTTCTTTAAGGTCGGCGAGCATGATGTCCGATTCTTTTTCGGACGGATAGTTTCTGACGAACGCAAAACGGTGCCCGTCGGGCGCAAATGCAACAGGACTGTCGATGTCGTTCGTTAGCTCTTCGATCTGACCGCTCATAGTCGGCACGCGGTAAAGCTTGCCGATCCGTCCGGCCGTGTCGGGACCACCGGCGTCGTACGCAACAAAATATATCTGCCGCTCATCCGGCGAAAACGTGATGCCGACAAACTGTCTCTTTTTCGGCGCGACGACCTCCACCGTTGACGAACTGTCGATCTGTCTCACCTCGAGCGCCGAAAGATCGCCGCGGCGGACGGCCATCGCAACAAAATTGCCGTTCGGCGAAACCCTGACAAGCTGGATATTGCCGTCCGAGGTAAGTTTGGTGACCTGTGTGTGAAGAAAGCTAGATGCGGCCAGCGTCCTCGAACGCAAATACGGCCGAGCTAAAAACCAGCCGCCGACCGCCGTGACGATCGCAACCGCGGCAAACGTCATCACGAGTGTACGATGTCGCGCAAGCCAGCCGTTTCGAGCCTGACGCCGGGGTTCAACATCGGTCACCGCTTCGCTTTTTGCGTCGTTAAAGGTCGTCTGCTCGGCGGCTATCATCGTCGACCGGTGACGTTGGATGACGATGGTCTCTTCGTCCGAGGAAGCTTCGCTGACCTCGCGAAGAAATCGGTAGCCGCGCCTCGGCACGGTCTCGATAAACTGAGTCCCATCAGGGAGCGTACCAAGGGCCTTCCGGATCGTGGAAACGTTTTGAGCAAGCGTCGCTTCCTCAACGAACGTGTCCTTCCAGACTTCGTCGAGCAAAACGTCCTTGTCGACGATCCTACCCTTGTTCTCGAGCAGGACCAGCAGCGTGTCAAACGCCTTGGGCGTCAGCGCCACAAGCGCGTCGCCGCGCCACAGACGTCGCTCGAGAACGTCCATCGTAAACGTGTCGAAGCTATAAATAATGCTTTTTGTGGGCCTCATACCGCGATACCACCGCTTTAAAGGAAATTTGAAGCAGATTTTAACCCAATTTCAAGACTTTCGTCTCGCCTCGGGTATATTCTCAGCCCCGGATGAGACGGGCCGGTGTGCACTTACGTGTGAATTGAGGAAACGTCACACTCTGGTCGAATGGTTCGTCTCATCTTAACCGTGCTCGACGAAAAGTTACAAGGGGCCGCGAGGCCAAGCGAGGCCGCGATTTGGAAACCATCCGTACAACGATAACCGTCGAAGAGACCGAAACCTGGATGATCACCCGGCGAAGACACTTTTCGCGTCGCGCATGTCCGCAATGCGGCCGCGACGTTTCTGTGATGCCGCCGGAAGACGCGGCGATGCTGATGTGTCGCGATCTCCGGTCCGTTGAGGCCCTGATCGCGGGCGGCGATCTACATATCGTTGCCGATGAACGCGGTAAACTGCTGGTCTGCCTAAATTCACTTTGTTCCATCTAAAAAATTGTTTATGAGCCTCAAAATATATTTTCCGCTCGCCGTTCTGCTCAGCATTCTTGTCGGCTCCCTGGTCTTGGGCCAGGCACCGGTTTCGCCTCAAATGAAAGCCGCAAATGACCTCTTAAATTCGCAAAAATTTACCGAAGCGGCCGACGCTTTCGCGGCGATCG